>JALEMF010000074.1 GCA_022768005.1 Bacteroidales bacterium
CTAAATCTAGCTCTGTATCAGTTGATGTATATCCAGCAATTAAAGATGAAAAAGAAAAGATTAGAATAGAAATAATAAATCCGGAAATTGTGGCAAAGGTACCAGTAATTGAAATTATTTTTCCTACATAATTTTTGTCTGTTTTTAGATACTGTGAGATATATTTTGAGGCGGTGACCCCCATTCCAACAGTTCCAAAACAAACAAACATATTTATTGTAGAACGCACTAATCCCAATTCGCCATAATATTTTACACCTAAAATATGTGCTAAAAATATACTTGAAATAAGTAATATACCTTTGGCTAAAGCTGTTCCAGCAAGACTCCAAAAGGCGCCATACAATATTCTCTTAGCAATTTCAGATTTTTTTATGTTTGTTTTTATTTTTTTTAATAAATACATATAGTCCAATAACCTTTTTTATACTTTCTCCAATCTCTCCGGCGACAGATGCGGGGTGGCTACTGCGCAGATGCCGGTGATGGTTACTACCAGGCGGCGATCTTTTTTGATGCGGACTATGGTGCCTTCGGCTCCTTCGAATTCGCCGGCGATGACGCGTACCCGCTGCCCTTGCTTGAAGTTGTATTCGGTGTCAAGGTATTCTATGCCTTCGCTGCCTGAGGTGACAAGACGGAATACTTTCATTTCTCGGTCTTGTATTATTGATGGTTGCCGCCCTGATGTAGTGACTGAGGTATAGACCATGCCTTTGTCTTTGAGTGTCTCGATTATTGCGGCTGTTGACGAGTGCTTGGTGTGGAAAAATATCAGTGAACAGAGTGGCTGTGTCTTTTTTATTATTTTTCCTTCCTTTTTAATGGCTACTGTTGTCATTGGTATGTAGGTTTCGTCTGCGTATTCGGATAACAATGTCTGTATTGTATCATAGTTACGCACAAAGAGTTTTGCTGCATACCAGTTTTCGCTGTTCGGGTCAATCTTTTTCTTTTGTTCTTCAGTTTTTGACGTATTATTTGCTTTGGAAGTGTCTATGTCATTAAAGATTGACGAGTCGCTACCGGCAACTTTTTTATAGATTGCTCTTAATGAGCGGATGTAAAATATTATTGTTGATTGTCGCAGTTTCTGATTGCAGAGGTAATCAACGTAGTTTTGTATATCACTGTGTGTCAGATTTTTCAGTGTCAAATCCGAGGTTGCGGCATATTTTTCTAAGGAGCGTCTGAGCGACAAGTACGTCTTGGCGTATGATGTTTTTCCTTCGCTGATTAGGGTGTCTTCTATGCGTGCCAATGCGTCAGTCACCGGCAAATTTTCTATTTCATTTACCATGACTGATTGACGTTTCAGAAAAATAGATTTGTGATTTTTTGGATATAAAAAAATTCCCCGCTTTTCTTAACTCAACAAAGGTTTGAAAGCGAGTCAGAGAACCGGCGTGTCCATCTACCTGTAATTCTGACGTGGTCATATCCAGAGTTCAAGTCACATTACGGACTCCTATCCAAGAGTCTGAACGGGACTTTATTTTAATGTTGCCAAGCGTCAAACGCTCTGCAATGCGGTTGCAAAGTTACTAATTTTATTTGAATTAACCATTAATAATTGTAGTTTTTGAGAAAACGATAAAATTTCGTAATGTTTCTAAAATTGATTTCATTATACGTCAAAATTATTATCTAATTTTGTACTCGCCGGGAGAATTAATGTCTATTTGTTATTCAGTCAAAAAAATAGTCATTGTATTTTTCTGTATTAGTGCTAACGTATATTTAACAGTTTATGGCAAGAAGTTTCTGTAAGACGTGGTGGGGAAATGCATGGTTGCAAGCCCTTTCAAATATAGATTATTCAAATCGCATTCCTCGCGGTGCTCGCTATGCTCGTAACGGGTCTGTCAAGCGTGTTGTCTTTGAAGATAATTTAATAAAGGCTAAGGTGCAGGGGAGCAGGGTTAGACCTTATAATGTTACTATTATTATCAGTAAGTTTTCCGAGAAGGAGATTGAGTTATTGATAGACAGCATTTTGGACAAACCGTCTGTTGTGTCTCAGTTGCTTAATATGACCTTATCTCCGGCAGTTCTTAATATTGCGAATGAAGTGCATTTAAAGGTGTTCCCTTCATCATGGAGAGACCTTGGTATGCATTGTGATTGTCCAGACTGGGCTGTGCCGTGCAAGCATATAGCCGCTGTTATATATATGATAGGTCTTGAGATTGACAATAATCCGTTTCTGGTATTTCAACTTCATGGCGTAGATATACTTGGCGAATTGAAAAAGCGCGGTATTGGCATTGATGAAAAGCGAAATATCACTATCCCCAAGTGGCAAGACGCATTGTCTTTAGTTTTACCTTCTTCTATAGCTGATAAGGAGTTCGATGAAAGACCTAATATACCGAACTTTAATGAGATTACGGAACTGGGAAATGCTTTGCAACGCATATTACCTGATGAGCCTCCGTTCTATAAAGACGGTAATTTTCTGAAGTTATATACAGATAATCTGAATAGAGCCAAACGAATGGTAGAACTGTTGTTAGCAGAGAAGAAAAGTATTGCGGACATTGTCAATAACGATAATACTGACGATACTGTACTATCCCCTACTGATAATGTTACGATAATACTGCGAGATTGTCTATCATTTTCAGTTTACCGTCAGGCTGACGGTGCTACAGCTTCCATACCTCAACTTTTACGTCTATTGGATAGTATTGACACTAAATACTTAAACAACTGTTCAGACTCCGTATATGCTTTACGATTGTGCTATTTGACATCTCTCAGGCTACTGCTGTTAGGCAATGTAAAACCTGTGATTTTGGAAAATAACAATCGCACATACAGTATTCTATGGACGCCTATTACATCTGATTCTCAGACAGAAATATTACTTCAGCAGATAGATGCATTGTTTAAAAAAGACGTTATTCAAATAGATTTGGGCAAAAAGAAGGCTAAAACTACGCTTTGTCCTGCTTGGCTGATGACATCTTGCTTTCTTACGTTCTTGGTTTGCAGTGTGTCCAAGCCACTTACATCTGTAAATAAGACCTACAACCTGTTCTTTTCCAATGAGTCAAACAAATTCACTGAAATAGGAGAACAATCCGTTCCTCTGGGCATTAAGAGCTGGCTTGACCACTTATCTATAGGAGGTCTTCGTTGGAGACCTGTGGTTATGGTAAAAGATTATGGTGAAGATGCACAAGAATTTGTCTTGGAAATGGCTGTTGAGGATACTAAGGAAGAAAATCCTCAGACGGTAAAAATCAGCGATATATTCGTGGATACTAAGTACATCATTGAGCGCTACAATATTCTCAAGGATTTTTCGCTACTATCTTCATTAGTTAACGGATTAGACGAATATCTGACGGAAAAAGGACAGAGACCGTTACAAATGAGTAATGTAGATTTTACCAAATTTCTGATAGAGATAGTGCCTGCAATGAAATTATTGGGTATCAAGTTGTTACTGCCAAAGTCATTGCAGACATTATTGCGTCCTCGCCCAAGTGTGAGACTCACCAAAAAACAGAATGACGGTAAATCATTCTTGAGAATAGACGAACTGTTGCAGTTTGATTGGCGAATTGCCGTGGGTGACGAGTTAGTAGATGTGTCTGAATTCAGCAGCCTGGTAAATCGTGCGGAGACACTAATTCATTTTAAAAAGAATTATATCTACGTAAGCGTTGAAGACTTGAGGAGAATAAAGAAGACGTTGGCATCAAAACGCGAAATGACTCCGGCTAAAATGCTGCAAGCAGCTTTGGCTGAAAATTACAATGGAGCTAAAGTGGATTTATCGCCTGACGTGAGAAAACTCATAGCAGAATGGACCACGTTGAGCGAACTTCCAGTACCGAAAGGGATACACGCACAGTTACGTCCGTATCAGGAGAGAGGCTACTCCTGGCTGTACCATAATATGCGATTGGGATTCGGCAGCATACTCGCCGATGACATGGGATTGGGAAAGACGCTGCAAGTGATAACATTCTTACAGAAACTCAAAGATGATAAAGTATTAGAAAATAAAAAAGCACTTATTGTGGCGCCTACCGGTCTTCTTGCAAACTGGCAGGCTGAACTGCAACGCTTCGCTCCCTCACTAAGCACGTTCCTCTATCATGGACCTATACGCGACATCAATGAGTTTAAGCAGGATATACTGTTGACTTCCTACGGATTAGTCCGCAGTGATGTTGATAAATTTAAGAAGCAGAAATGGCAAGTGGTGGTAATTGATGAAGCACAGAACATAAAGAACAGTGATGCTGCGCAGAGCAAAGCTGTACGCTCTATCAAGGCTGACGTACATATCGCACTGAGTGGTACTCCCGTAGAAAACCGCCTTACGGAATATTGGAGTATTATGGAATTTGCCAATGCCGGTTATCTTGGTTCTATCAAGTCGTTCAAAGAAGAATATGCAAATCCTATTCAGAACCTTGGTGATGCAGATTGTGCAGAACGATTCAAAAGGATAACGTCACCAATGATGATGCGTCGCCTTAAGACAGACAAGTCAATAATCAGCGATTTGCCGGACAAGATAGAGCAAGATGAATTTGCAATGCTTACCACACAGCAAGCAGCCCTGTACAAAAAAGTGCTTGATGAAAGTATGAAAGTCATTGAAGGATTTGACGAAACGGATAGCAAACAGCTATTCAAGCGTCAGGGCATAGTTTTGCAAATGATGATGGCACTTAAGCAGATATGTAATCACCCTACTCAATACTTAAAAGACGGAAAATCCGAACCTGCACTTTCCGGAAAAACTGAAATGCTGCTTGACTTGGTTGATTCCATTGTTGAAAATAGAGAAAAGGTACTAATATTCACACAATTCAGGGAAATGGGGTTTCTGTTGCAGAAATTCATAGAAGATATAATCGGAATTCAACCAATGTTCCTTCATGGAGGTTGCAGCATAAAGCAGCGTAAAGAAATGGTAGATAGATTTCAACAAAACAAGTACTCCGACCGTATCTTTATCCTGTCACTGAAAGCGGCAGGCACCGGTCTTAACTTAACTGCAGCAACTCACGTAATTCATTACGACTTGTGGTGGAACCCGGCAGTGGAAGCACAGGCTACTGACCGTGCATATCGTATAGGACAAATGAAAAATGTAATGGTGCATCGTTTTATCACCAAGAACACGTTTGAAGAGCGCATTAATGAAATGATAAACGACAAACGTGAACTTGCGGACATGACAGTTTCTACAGGTGAAAATTGGATTGGCAAGTTAAGTAATCAGGAACTTAAGGAAATATTCGGATAAGAAAAATAAAAAAGTCTTCAACAAGCACATTACATAGCTCGCTGAAGACTTTTTTATTGTTCGTCTATCGTATATACCCTATTAAAGTCTGAATATAGTACCTTCAATCAGTGACACATACACCTTTCCGGTATATGGGTCAACGTCAAACCCGTTAATCTCAGATGAGCCGACAGTGATTTGCCATAAAATATCGTAAGTTTTTGCATCTACAGCCGTGATAATACCGCGCCTTGAACCAACATAAACAATTCCGTTCTTTTCCAAGACAATACAAGGAGCATGTTCGTAGCCAATTTTCAAGTCAATGAGTTTTATCAACTTAAATTCATCACTCGCAGCATCTACAACGGCGAGCTCACCGTCCATTGTCTTAGAATAGATTTTGGTGTAATCTTCACTATGTCCGAGACTTTCTCTGTATTTGTGTTCATTATTTCTCCATATAGTTTTACCGGTAAACCTGTCAATCGCCGTCATATATCTATCCGGAGCAACTACATATACCCTATCCTTCGTCACAACAGGAACTACGTTACCCGGACCAAGCATATTGGCAGACTTGCCATTATTCCATTTCCACTTTAGTTCTCCCGTACGAGCATCAAGACAGCGAAGATAAGTGTCCCACGCACCGAAAATCACGTCATTTCCGTCAACCACCGGTGCTGCCTGGCAGTAATTGTTTATTGAATCATATTTCCATATTAGTTTATGAGAAGAGATATCGAATTTTTCAAACTTTTTATATCCACCCTGGTACAAGAAATTATTGACTGATAAACCATCTGCAACGTAAGGACCAACTGATGAAATTTTATCCATAATCCGCCCGTCTTTATCGTTCACAAACAGCAACTCCTTATTTGCCGACGGTACTGCAACAATATTTTTATAGCATTGAACACGAGAAAACATTGAAGCACCGGTATTAATTTTCCAACTGACTTTATTCGTTTTCTTATCAACAGCCTTAACTTCGCCGAGAGAGTTCCCGAAAATAATATTCTTTTGAGTAAAGCCCACCCTTGTAAAGACTGATGCAGAATCCGCCCAAACTTTTACTGCATACTTATAATCATTACCCACAACGTCCTCAAACGCAGTTATTTCCGGCATTTTTACCGGGAAAGTTTCTATTACTTCAGAGTCCTTACCTATCAATTTCCGGGAAATCCTGATAGAGTCATTATCAACGTCAACGTAAGTGTATCCGTAGTTCCCGTTACCCTGGTCAAGCGCACCTACCATCATAGACTGAATACTGCCGGACATATATGGCTTATACGTGTGATAGTGCCCGTTTATATGGATAATGGTAGGATACTGTTCAAGCAGCTTAATGTAATCAATGTATCCCAAATCAAGGTCATTTTTACGCAGAGGATAATGATTAAAAGAAATGATTTTCTTATCCGTACCTTTGTATTTATCAAGGATAGACTTCAGCCAGTGTAAATCTTCCTTCTTGACATGACCGTCACCCATCTTCATATAAGGACCGCAATTAGTACCCACTATTACGTATTCAGTACCCGGTACTTCATAATAAAAGCGGTCATTACCCCAAAGGTCTATAAAAGTCTTCGTTGCACTTTGCGACCAATTATTCTCGTGGTTACCGGGAATAACAAAAAATGGATACTTGATATTATCCACAATGGATTTGACATTTTTAAGCTGTTCATCAGACCCTTCATTTGACAAGTCACCACTTAAAATAACTGCATCACAGGGAGTCTGATTAATTTCCTGTACTGCCACTCTAAGTTCCTTATCACATTGATTACCGGGAGTAACATGCACATCAGACAGAACTATCAGCCTGAGTGCAAACGCATTCAATATTGATGCTGATAACAGAATTAAGGTAAAAAATCTTTTCATATTTACGTTATATTTCAGTAATATGACGTAAAGTTAATTATTTTTCAGTGAATGGCAAAATTATACAACATCAGCTTTTGAAATTCATATTTGAAAGATTCCAATAAGAAGTGCAACAATCTTATTCCCCCTTCCCTAAGGGGAAGGCCGCTCGCCGAAAAAGATGTTGTTAGTAGCGTATTATTGGAAATTTTTCTAAGATTTTACTTGCAATACAAAAAAAGAGGGTGTATCAAAATTCAGATGCCCCCTCTATATGAGATATGGAGCACAAAAGAGCTCATCAGCACCCTTAACGCTTCCTCGAAGCCTGTACATCCATACCTCAAAGGCTATCTGCGCTGCCTTGACCGAGACCTCAATAAGATGCGGTCTGTCGCTGTGTACTATAAGGAGTACAGTAGCATCGAGAACTTGCAGTTGCTCGGCGAAAATTACATAAAGCAAATGAAGCGTGACTTAACGCCATTGACGTTCCAAACCTCAATCCTTTGCCAACGCATTGGCATTGCCAAAGACGGTTTTTATTCGTCAATGCGTGAGGGGCACAAGTATAATGCGAGTGATTTTGAAAGCCTCGATGCGGCTTTCAAAAGGTTAGCGGTTAGTGGTTATGGGTTAGAGAACTCTCTTACCTCTGACCCCTTACCTCTTACATCTAAATGTGATGCAGATGTTAACACCGACGCGCCGATTTGCATTGGTATGGACTACAATGCAAATATCAACTGGAT
>JALEMF010000024.1 GCA_022768005.1 Bacteroidales bacterium
ACCGGTGCCTAACCACTCGGCCAAGGAACCATATCGTGGTTTTGCGAGTGCAAAGTTAATTTTTTTTTTTGAAGTATCCAAGCCAAAATGAAAAATTTTTAAAAAGCGGGTAAAATGATAAATTTAGTTTGAAAAGATAAAAGTTTTGAATTAACTTTGTAATCGTTATGACAGAAGCTAAAAACAGGCAAGATGCGAAAGATGTGTTGACTCACTATTTAGAGAGCAAACATTTGCGAAAAACCCCCGAGCGCTATGCTATTTTGGATAAGGTGTTTGAGATGGGTCGCAGGTTTGATATAAATAAGTTGTCAGAGTCAATGGAGTCATCATCGTACCATGTCTGCAAAGCAACCTTGTACAATGTGCTGCAGCTTTTCACTGATGCCGGACTGCTGGTCAAACAACAGTTTGATGGAAAAAATGCACAGTACGAGCGTGTTATAGGAAATACATCAATTAACTATTTGCATCTTGTGTGTAAACAGTGCGGAAAAATTAAAGATGTAAAGTCTCCTGAATCACTTAATGAATTAACCAAAATCAAGTTTCGTATGTTTCATACGGATTACGTTCAGACGTATGTGTATGGGATATGCTCCACTTGTATGCGTAAAAATAAAAAAACTATTACAAATTAATTGTTAAAATGAAAGTTGACGTTTTGTTAGGGCTCCAATGGGGCGATGAAGGAAAAGGAAAAGTCGTAGATGTGCTGACACCGAATTACGATGTGGTGGCACGATTTCAGGGCGGACCTAATGCCGGGCATACGCTCGAGTTCGAAGGGAAAAAATATGTGTTGCGTTCAATTCCTTCAGGAATATTTCAAGACGGACAAGTTAATATAATCGGTAATGGCGTTGTCCTTGACCCTATATTGTTCAAGGAAGAGGCTGTTGCTCTTGAAAAGAGTGGGGTGGAACTCAAGAAGGTGTTGAAAATTTCCAAGAAAGCACATTTAATACTCCCTACTCACAGACTTCTTGATGCTGCTAATGAACGTCAGAAAGGAAAGGGTAAGATAGGGACTACCGGTAAAGGTATTGGTCCTACCTACACTGACAAGGTGAGCCGAAACGGACTGCGACTCGGAGACGTCTTTCATAACTTTGATGAAAAATACAGTAATGCAAAGGAAAGACATCTGACAATTCTCCGCTCTATGGGAGAAAATCCCGACATTACGGAACTTGAGAAGGCGTGGCTTGATGCAGTAAATTACATGAAAGAGTATGATATTATTGACAGCGAATACGTGGTGAATGAGTATTTGAAATCAGGTAAAAGCGTACTGTGCGAAGGCGCACAAGGAACGTTGCTTGATGTTGATTTCGGTTCTTATCCATTTGTAACATCATCAAATACAGTGTGTGCGGGTGCATGCTCCGGACTTGGTGTCGCTCCTAATAGAATCGGAGAAGTTTACGGTATTTTCAAGGCATACTGTACAAGAGTAGGCAGCGGTCCTTTTCCTACGGAGTTGTTTGATGAAACAGGTAAGAAAATCCGAGATATCGGTCATGAGTACGGTGCAGTTACCGGTAGAGAGCGTCGTTGTGGTTGGATTGACCTTGTTGCGCTGAAATATGCAATAATGCTTAACGGAGTAACGCAGTTGATAATGATGAAGAGCGATGTTCTTGACAGTTTCAATGAAATAAAGGTTTGTGTATCATACGAAATTGATGGTGAAGAAACTAATCGTTTCCCGTTTGATGTTGATGCTCAGTCAATCAAACCTGTTTATAAAATATTACCGGGTTGGAATTGTGACATGACGACAGCTAAATCCGAAGCGGATTTTCCTGTAAATTTTGTAAACTATATAAAATTTCTTGAGTCAGAACTTGAGACACCTATAACAATAGTGTCAGTAGGTCCGGACCGAGAACAAACGATAAAAAGAAAACACTAACTTAAATAATAATACCCAATAAACCTAACGAAAACCATGGCAAAAGTAAAACCATTTCGCGGTGTAAGACCACCCAAAGAACTTGTGACCCAGGTGGCGTCTCGCCCGTACGATGTATTGAACTCAGAGGAAGCACGCAAAGAGTCTGAAGGCAATGAAAAGTCTTTGTACCACATAATTAAGCCGGAAATTGACTTTGAACCGGGTACTGATGAGCATGATCCAAGAGTATACGATAAAGCCGTAGAAAATTTCAAAGCATTCCAACAGAAAGGTTGGCTTGTACAAGATGATAAAGAACACTACTATATTTACGCTCAAACGATGAATGGACGTACACAGTATGGTATTGTGCTTGCAGCCAACGTGGAGGATTACATGACAGGCAAAATCAAAAAGCATGAACTTACTCGCCGTGACAAGGAAGAAGATCGTATGAAGCATGTGAGAATCAATAATGCGAATATTGAACCTGTATTTTTTGCATTCCCGGACAATAAAGTTCTTGACGAGGTAATCAAGACTGTCACTAAAGAAAAACCGGAATACGACTTCGTTGCGGAAGATGGTTTCGGACATCATTTCTGGGTTATCAGTGATGAAAAAATGATTAAGGAAATTACTGAAGAGTTTGCCAAGATTCCTTATCTGTATATCGCAGACGGTCACCACAGAACTGCTGCTGCTGCACTTGTAGGCAATGAAAAGGCTAAAGCAAATCCGAATCATACCGGAAATGAAGAATACAATTATTTCCTCGCTGTAGCATTCCCTGCTTCTCACTTGAAGATTATTGACTATAATCGTGTGGTGAAAGACTTGAACGGACTCACACCAAGTCAGTTTCTTGACAAGGTACGCGAACATTTCGATGTAGAAGAAAAGGGTACTGAAATTTATGCACCTGCAAAGTTGCATAATTTTTCTCTTTACCTTGACGGAAAATGGTATTCATTAACGGCAAAGGCAGGTACATACAATGATAATGACCCGATAGGCGTGCTTGATGTGACAATATCAAGTGACTTGATTCTTCGTGATATTCTTGGAATCCAAGATTTGCGTTCAGATAAACGAATAGATTTCGTTGGTGGTATTCGTGGTCTGGGTGAATTAAAGCGCAGAGTTGATAGCGGAGAGATGAAGATGGCTCTTGCATTGTATCCCGTATCCATGAAGCAACTTATGGATATTGCCGACTCCGGAAATATTATGCCTCCGAAAACTACATGGTTCGAACCAAAACTTCGTTCGGGGCTTGTGATTCATAAACTTGATGATTAAAATTCTCAATAAAAATGTCCGCGACCTCATAAAATGAAGTCGCGGATATTTTTTTGGCAAGATTTTTGTTACTCGTTGTTCAATAAAAAGTGAATTATGGAAGAAAGCAATACATTTACACATATTGATACATTGTTGTCAAACAGGCGCCTTCTTGATGCTATTAAGGAAATATGTAAGGTTGCAAAGGAAAAAAAGTACAATGATATGGTAGAGAGTTGTAGCAGGCTTGAAGAGGAATATCGCAGAATGTTGTACTTTTTACAAGAGGGTGTGAATGATACTGCAAGGGGTGCTTTTTACAATGATTATATTGTGGAGGCATATACCATCCTCGATTCCATAAAGAGAAATTCTGCACTGAATTCCAATTTCTCACTATATTACAGTCAATACAGAACGGAAATTTCGAGAAACAAAACTATTTCCGACAGAATAGGGGAGTTCAAGAAGATATGTGACAGTACATCTATCTTCAATGTGATTTCTGAAGGAAAAACAGATGAAAGTAATTCTACTGAAATAAAGGAACGTTCTTTGATAGATTTATTTAATGCTATTTGGATAACGTTTCCATTAAAAGCCGGAGATAAAAATGAACTGCTTGACTTATTTAAGTCCGAGGCAATACCGGAAAAGGCTAAGGTTCAGTTAGTGCCGGCTCTACTTCTGTCTGTACTTGAATATTTTGACAGTAATAAGGTGGAACTGTTGATAGATTTGTATTGCTGCTTTGCTTCAGACTTCAAGTCTATGATTTCTTCTGTCGCTTTGACTTCATTACTGATATCACTGCTGATGTACGGTTCACGTCCTGTCAAATCGACAGCTGTGAAAAAACTGAAGGAGGCTTCAGTTTTGCCGATGTGGAATGATGATGTCAAGAACGTCTTGTTCGAACTTGTTAAAACTATTGACACCGAGAGAATCGGTGAAAAAATTCAAAAAGAAATTTTGCCGGAACTGCAAAAGGCTCAGAAAGACATAAACAAGTTTTTCTCAGATATGAAAATAGACGAGGAAACATTTGATATATCATCTCTTGAAGAAAATCCCGAGTGGATGGAATCTTTGCAAAATTCCAAGTTGTCCAAAAAGATGCAAGAGATATTCAAGATACAGTCCGAAGGTGGTGATATATTTATGTCTGCGTTTAATCAGCTGAAGACGTTTCCTTTTTTTAATGAAATATCAAATTGGTTTGCGCCGTTCAGCGAAGACAGTTCTGTGATTAAAGGAGATAGTGATAGCAGAAAAGTAGCCCAACTGATAGAGAAAATACCAAACGTGTGTGATAGTGATAAGTATTCCATAATGTTGCTTTACTCCGGCAGTTATATGCCGCAGAGTCAAAAAGATTCTATTCTGAATCAAGTTAAAATGAACAATCTTAACATTTCCGGAATAAAAAAAACTGAGGCTGTGGATATTGTACCGCGTAAAAGTCATATAACGAATTACGTTCAGAACTTATATCGCTTTTTTAAACTGTACAGAAGAAAAGGAGAGTTCAATAATCCTTTCGAAAATCCTTTTGATATCGCAAAATGCAAGCACCTTCTCCTATTGGGAAATGCTGCGGATACTGAGATAGAATTAATTGCTGAATATTATTTCAAGCATAAATATTACGATGAGGCTTTGAAACTTTTCTTGTACCTTGAGAAATGCGACATTGTGAATGCACAAAATCTACAGAAGGCGGGATTCTGCTATCAGCTGAGAAATGATATTGAAAATGCTCTTGTTTACTACAAGAAGGCCGACTTGATGGAGTCCGGCAGCACTTGGACTGTCAAAAGAATAGTTCAATGTCTGCAACTTCTGAATAAGCATAGAGAAGCATTGGAGTATATTGAAGACTTATGTATTACAAATCCCGATGATACGAAGGTGCTAATACAAAAGGCTAAATCGCTTATAGCTACAGATAAACTTGAAAAATCTATTTCGATATTAACGAAGGTAGCATACTTGGAGCCTGATAATATTTCAGCATTACGATTGCTATCGTATAGTCAATACAGGTTGAGGAAATTTGATGCATCTATGAGTAATCTTAAAAAAATAGTTTCATCAAATCCACAAGCATGCGACTATCTTGTGATGGGAAATATTTCAATGGCAATGGCTGATTTTAAAGAGGCAATAAATTGCTATGAACTTGCTTCCGAAAGAGATGAAAACGGTATTGACGGTGTTATTGACGGTGTTAAGAGCAGTGCAAAGGAATTGGAACATCTTGGCGTGGATACGTCTGTTTTGCCGATGATTCTTGATTGCCTCATAAGATTGTAAATGTGATATATTTATAAATGCAAAATTGTTTAACTGTTTTCGGCACATATTTTGTATTGGGTAGTATGACGTTGTGTCATTAAAGATACGGGCGCAATGCAAAAAGAGTTATGAAAATGAATGAAAAATCTACAAAGATAATGCAGGTAAGCCAAATAGATATAACAGGTAAAGAAGATTTCAAGCCGGTGGATAAAGAAGATTTGCCATTGTTACCAACGCGAAACCTCGTTTTGTTCCCAAAGGTGCATATTCCTATAACATTAGCGAGAAATATTGCGCTTGAGACTGCTGAGTACGCAATGAAAAATAAGATTTCATTAGGTCTTGTATGTCAGCGTTCGGCAGACGTGGAATTTCCGGATTTATCTGATTTGTATCAGTACGGTGTTATTGTTGATGTATTGCAAATAATACCCTTGCCTGACGGTCAAAAGGCTGCATTGATTTACGGAAAAGAAAAATTCAAAATCCGTGGTAACGGTTTGAGAAAATTGATTCCGAATGCACTTTCTGCACAAATTTCTCATATCAAAGATAAGTGCGATCCGATAGATGATGAGTTTACGGCTATATTGAATACAGTGATGGAGCTTGGCTCAAAAGTGATAAAGCAGGCAACTCCGGATGGTATGAATGATTTGTTGTTCAGCTTGCAGAATATTCAAGATCCTGAAATGCTTATCAATATGGTAGCAACGAACTTGCCACTATCCGTAGAAATCAAATCGCAACTGCTTGCAATGAATAAGCTTAAAAACAGGGCGGAAAGACTTCTTGAAGAATTGTACAAGTGCTATGAACTGTTTAACTTGACTCAGTCAATCAAGGAAAGAGCTCAACAGACTTTAACGGAACAGAATAAAAACGTCTTTTTGCAACAGCAAATGGAAGCAATCCGTGAAGAACTTTACGGTGACGACGATGATGCAACTACATTCTTGAAACGAGCAAAAGACGTTAAATTCCCTGATAATATTCGTAAAACTTTTGAAAAAGAAGTAGAAAAACTTAGAAGGCTTAATCCGCAATCACCGGATTATTCAATACAATACTCATTCCTTGATACTATTTTGGAGCTTCCATGGGGTGAATATTCCGAACCGAATAAGGATATTGAAATGGCAGAGCGAGTACTTAACGAGGATCATTATGGTCTTGAAAAAGTTAAGGAGCGAGTATTGGAGCAGATAGCATTGATGATACAAAATCCGGAAGGTCATGCACCTATAATTTGTCTTGTAGGAGCTCCGGGTGTTGGTAAAACATCGTTAGGAATTTCAATAGCAAAAGCTCTTGGAAAAGAGTACCAACGTATTTCCTTAGGAGGGTTGCATGATGAGGCGGAACTGAGAGGTCATAGACGTACTTATATCGGTGCTATGCCGGGACGTATAGTAGATGCAATGAAACGTTGCAAGAAGGCAAATCCGGTGTTACTGCTTGATGAAATTGATAAAATCGGTTCAGATATAAAAGGTGATCCGGCAGCAGCACTTCTTGAAGTGCTTGACCCTGAACAGAATTGTCATTTCCATGATAATTACATAGATATGGACTTTGATCTTTCAAAAGTGCTGTTTATCGCCACTGCCAATACATTATCGACTATCAGTCAACCGTTGTTGGATCGTATGGAAGTGATTGAAATCCCGGGTTATCTGATGGAGGAAAAGGTGGAGATAGCAAAACGCCACTTACTGCCACGTCAACTTGAATTTGCCGGACTTGCTAAGGACACCGTGAATTTCACTGATGCAGCATTGCGTAATATTATTGAATCATATACAGCGGAAAGTGGTGTGCGTCAGTTGGAAAAGTCCATTGCATCTATAATCCGAAAGGTAATTCTACATAATTTGCGTGAATCAAAAAGTGTTGAAAATACTTTGATTGACGTTGAGAATGTCCCGGAATATCTTGGTGTGGTCAAATACACAAAAGACCGTTACGAAGGTAATGATTTTGCCGGAGTTGTAGCAGGACTTGCTTGGACATCCGTAGGCGGTGAAATCTTATTCATAGAATCTTCACTTGCTCCGGGAAAAGGTGAAAGACCTACTCTTACAG
>JALEMF010000026.1 GCA_022768005.1 Bacteroidales bacterium
AAAGAGAAGTTCCGGAAGAAGTACACAAACAAAGAGACTCGGCGAGGCTACCTGATGATATAGTCTTTACTTACTTTCAACACATCAACTTTTCAACTTTAAGTAAAAAAGCCGTTATTTTTTGTGATTATTTTTGCACTTCTTATTGGAATCTTTCCCGTGGATTTTCTAAAAAACTTTTCGTAAACTAAGAAACAGAATTCCGCCATTTTTATTATCTTTGTTGTGCTGAATAATCAGCGACAATCAGCTACTTCACGTATTTTATCGCTGATACATTGACAAAAAATCGGTAACTAATGAATTAATGACAATGGATATCAAGGAAGGATATATGCCTTTTATGGGCTATAAAACATATTATCGCATAGTAGGAAAATCTGATGCAGGAAAATATCCTATAATACTCTTACATGGTGGTCCCGGCAGCACACATAATTATTTTGAGATGCTGGATAGAATAGCCGAATCCGGTCACGCCGTCATTATGTACGACCAATTAGGTTGCGGTAACTCATTTGTAGAGGGTCACCCGGAACTGTGGACTCCGGAAACCTGGCTCAATGAACTTTGTTCACTCATTGACCACCTGCATATTGACCGGTTCCACCTCTTAGGACAATCGTGGGGCGGTATGCTCGCCATCATCTATCTGATAGAGAAAAAGGCTAAAAGCGTAAAAAGTGCCATTCTCAGCAGCACACTTTCAAGCAGTAAACTATGGGCAACAGAACAGCACCGTATGATTAAGTATATGTCTGAAGAAGACCAAAAAGCCATTGCTGAAGCAGAAGCAAACAATGACTTTTCAAGTGAAGCGTACGCAAAGGCTAACGAGCATTTTATGCTGTTGCACTGCGCAGGTGAAGTGACAGAGGACAGTCCTGAGTGCCTTCGCAGAAAAAAGCGCGCAGGCTCCGAAGCATACCTGTACGGCTGGGGCCCAAATGAATACACCCCTACCGGCACTCTCAAAGATTATGATTACACCGACCGCTTGGGAGAGATAAAAGTACCTTGCTTAATAATGAGCGGTACTAACGACCTATGCACACCATTAATAGCAAAAACTCTCTATGACGGCATCAAGGATTCAAAGTGGCACCTATTCGCAGGTGCTCGTCACATGCCTTTTGTGGAGCAAAATGATGAGTATTGCAAGATGTTGGAAGAATGGTTGAATGAATATGATTAATTTTTTCAAGAAATTTATATTAGGGGATTTCAGTTAATGCGCCCAAAAAATATCTGTTAACGGTCTTTTGTTGAAATATCCCTAATATGTTTTTGTCAATCACAAAAAATCGGAGATATTCAAGCGATTCAGCCTAATACCTCCGATTTATATTTTCAGAAAAAAATATCAGCAAGCCTTAAAACTCATATCAAGCCCTTTAACAGAGTGTGTTAAAGCACCTAGAGATAAAGTCCACACCGGCTTCACCGTACGCTCTGAGTGTATCAAGAGTAATACCGCCGGACGATTCTATTTCAGTTCTGCCATTAATTAGTTTTACAGCCTCACGCGTTGCTTCCGGAGTAAAATTATCAAGCATAATACGGTCAACACCTGCTTCAAGTGCTTGAAGAATTTCTTTTGTATTACGAACCTCAAGTTCTATCTTAAGATTTTTACCCTTTTCAGCACAATATTTCTTAGCAGCAGCCACAGCCTGAGGAATACCCCCGGCAAAGTCCACGTGGTTATCTTTAATAAGAATCATATCAAAAAGACCAATACGGTGATTGCAACCGCCACCGATTTTGACGGCCTCTTTTTCAAGAATACGCATTCCCGGAGTAGTCTTACGAGTGTCAAGAACTTTTGTCTTTAATCCTGCCAATCTTTCTTGGTACTTATGAGTTGTAGTAGCGATACCGCTCATTCTCTGCATTATATTCAGCATTATTCGCTCCGTCTGCAGCAATGAACGCACTGCACCTTCAACAACAAAGGCTATATCACCGGGCTTAACGTGAGCACCGTCATTGATAAAAACGGTCATCTTAAGATTCGGGTCAAACTTATGAAAGACCATCTTGGCTATTTCCACACCGGCAAGAATACCTTCTTCTTTTACAATTAGTCTTTGTTTTCCTTGTGCATCTGCAGGGATAGTACTGAGAGTAGTATGGTCTCCGTCACCTACGTCTTCCGCAAATGCCAAATTCAGCAAATCGTCTATCAGTTCTTCTCTTGATTTCATTATATCTATACTTAATTAAATTCTGTTTACATCACTCCACGTTCGCGAAGTTTAACCTGCCAGTTCCATGCAGAACGCATTGTATCTTCTATTGAGGTTTCAGCCTTCCAACCAAGCACGGTATTTGCCAAAGTTGGGTCTGCCCAAACTTTTACAATGTCGCCTGCACGTCTACCGACAATTTTATGCGGCACCTTTACTCCGGTAGCTCTTTCAAATGCAGATATCAATTCAAGCACGGACAAGCCGACACCTGTACCGAGGTTAAAGATTTCAATTTTCTTATCACTCTTATCCTCAAGCATTCTTTCTATAGCCATCACGTGAGCCTTAGCCAAGTCAACAACGTTGATAAAGTCACGGATACATGAACCGTCAGGAGTATCATAGTCGTCACCGAACACACTGAGTTCCTTTCTGATGCCGATTGCTGTCTGAGTGAGATAAGGTATTAAGTTCTGAGGCACACCATTAGGCAATTCGCCGATTTCAGCAGAAGGGTGTGCGCCTACAGGATTAAAGTATCTAAGGATAACACTCTTAATCGGTGCGCCGGAATTTACCACGTCAGTTATAATATCTTCGCTAATCTGCTTTGTATTTCCGTAAGGTGAAGTAGCCTTTTTAATTGGAGACTTCTCAGTAACAGGATTTACGTCAGGTTCACCATAAACGGTACATGAAGAAGAAAATACAAATCCTTTAACACCGTACTTCGGCATTAAATCCAGCAAGTTGAGCAACGTATTAAGGTTGTTTCTATAGTATAAAATTGGCTTATACATTGATTCACCCACAGCCTTGCTTGCAGCGAAATTTATAATACCTTTAATATCGGAATATTTATCAAAAAGTGCCGTAAGCGCTACCATATCAGTACAATCAGCCTCTACGAAGTCCGGCATAACACCGGTGATATTCTTAATACCGTCAAGCACTTCACGATTACTGTTTGACAAGTTATCTATTATCACAACCGAATAGCCGGCGTTGATAAGTTCTACAGTGGTATGGCTACCTATATAGCCTGTTCCACCGGTAACCAATATACGTCCTTTGTTCATATTTGTGTATTTTAGTTCTTTTTGCAAAGTTACATAAAATAAGGATATTTCTATAAGATATTTAATTTTTGTTTGACAAAAAAATTACTTTCATTCTACATTGAACACAATCAAAATCAAGTCGGTAATGCAAGTTGCCGGAAACCAAGGTCAAAGGTCCTTTAAGAGTTTTCCCTTCCGCAGTTTTAAGGCACTTGTTCATTTCACGTCGCAAGCAATAACGTGTTTTCATCACTTGTAGTTCATTTTTGTCAGTTGTCGAAGATGCCGAGACCTCCAATGCCTGTTCTACAGACACGGCTCCATGCTCCATATAGAACTGTCTTGCAAGGCTGTTGGCTACATTATCATGACGCGTAATTATGCCACCATTGAACAGGATTCCACCGGTCTTTTCACTATGCCTATAATCGTATTGATATGAAGCAGTTCGAGAAGAATCCAGAGTCTCAATAGTCTGCCGCCTCAGTTCAGTCAAAACTGATGCAGGTATAAATAAGTCACCAAGTTGGTCGGAAAATTCATTTAATCGATATACGGTATCACCAAGTTTTGAGAAAACCCTTTTACGCGCTTCATTTTGCACTGACTTTGCCTTTTGCATTTCCACTTCAATAACTGCACTCGCAGACATATTCGTCCCTGCAATAGTGGCTGTTGCAGATATTCTGCCGTTCCCGGCGGAGCGTAGCATAATATTGACCGGAATGTATCTCGTTGCCGTTTCCTTAGCCAATACAGCATCGGCTTGAATATCTTTATTTCTATAAATGACAGTTCCCGCCGGTATTTTAATCGGATTACGAAGAATTAATTTGTTTCTCTCAACCTTATTCACTCTGAATCCTACAAATACTCCGCTCGCATCAAAAAATCCCAAGCCGTCACCATTATTCAGTTTTTGATCTGAAATAAATTCCACGACTTTACTCCGGCACGAAATTACTTTTCCTACTTGTTTTCCTATTGACTTCGGTGTATCAAAAGATGCCAAATGTACGGGGCGTAAATCCGTCAAAAAGTAATTCGTAAATCCTCGGTTGAAAGAGTTATCTAACGTTGGTTCAAAGTAATATTCCGTATATCCTAATGAAGAACGTTTGTACTTATCACTATTTTCTGAAATGATTTTGTCCAAAGCTTTTCTATAGACAGACACGACATTTTTAACGTATGTCACATTTTTAAGTCGTCCCTCTATCTTGAATGAAGACACACCGGCTTCAATCATTTCTTGCAAATAGTCAAGTCTGTTCATATCCTTAAGCGACAACAAATGCTTCCGACTTATAATCTCTGTGCCGTTTCCGTCTATCAAGTTATATGAAAGCCTGCATATTTGCGGACATTCACCCCTATTGGCACTACGGTGCATAGCCATATATCCGGCTTGACAATCGCCACTGTAACATACGCACAATGCTCCATGTACAAATGCTTCAAGAGGAACGTCAACGGCACTGTGTATTTCACGGATTTCGCTCAATGACAATTCTCGCGCAAGCACTAACTGAGAAAAACCAACGGTTGACAGGAACTTGGCTTTTTCCACTGATTGGATATCACACTGAGTAGATGCATGGATAGCGATAGGGGGTAAATCAAGTTTTAACACCGCCATATCCTGGACGATTAGAGCATCTACTCCGATACGATACAAGTCTTCTATCAGAGATTTTACTTCTTCAAGTTCATTCTCGTATATTATAGTATTAACGGTAACATATACTTTGGCATCAAACTTATGAGCGAACTGCACCAATCGGCTTATATCTTCAATACTGTTTCTTGCTGCGGAACGAGCTCCATGACTTGACGCTCCTATATACACTGCATCAGCACCATGGATAATGGCTTGAATACCTGTTTCCACATTTCTTGCAGGAGCCAATAACTCTATTGACCTTAGTTTATCTTTAGCCATACTAAAATTTTCCTTGATTTACGTAATGATGTATCCAATTTGTGAAAAGCAGATTTGCATGCGCACGCCACCTTACTATCACTTCCCCGTCAGGATTATCATTTTTATAATAATTTTCCGGAATAGCCGGGTTAAGTCCTCTCATTGTATCCCTTTTGTACTCAGTATCAAGTGTCAATGGAGAGTATTCCGAGTGACCTGTGGCATAAAATTCTTTACCGTTTTCACCCATAACCAAATACACTCCCGCTTTCTCTCCTTCCGAAAGAATAGTCAATCGAGAATCCGATAGTATCTCGTTTTTATCAAGAACAATAAAACGGCTGTGAGGTACGTAGAACTCATCATCAAAGCCCCTTAACAGACTGCATTGCCTTTCCAAAACTTTATGTCTGAACACTCCGGAAATTTTTTTATCAATAATATGTTTGTCAATTCCGTAATTGTAATACAAGCCTGCAAATGCAGCCCAACAAACGTAAAACGTTGAGTTTACGCTCGTCTTACTCCAATCAATTACCCTTGACAGTTCTGCCCAATAGTCAACATCTTCGTATTTAACCATTTCAAGCGGTGCGCCGGTTATTATAAGCCCGTCGTAATGCTTTGTACTAATATCGTCAAAACACTTATAAAACTTAGCTATATGTTCTGCCGAAGTATTTTTTGATTTATGACTCTTCATCTGAATAAAGTCTATTGCAATATGCAACGGAGTGTTACTCAGTATTCTCAGAAAATCCGTTTCCGTCTGTATTTTAATCGGCATCAAATTGACAATGGCTATGTGAAGCAATTTACCGGAATACGACGTTGTCTTATCGGACTCAACAGTTATACCCTCTTTCGCCAAAATATCAATGGCTGGAAGTCCGTCTTGTACTATTAATGGCATAATCTATTCTTTAATCTCTTTACACAACTGTGATGCTGTCAAATTCAACGTAGGGTGAATCCACTCAGGGTCCAATTCAATTATAGGCTCTAATACAAAATTGCGATACTGCATTCTCGGGTGAGGCAGAATGACGGATTCCGTATTGACAACGAGCGAATCCATATATATCAAGTCAATATCTATAACTCTGTCTTGATAATTTCCGTACTTATCCCTATGTGAAGAGTTATCTATGCTTGATTCTATCTCTTTCAACTTTGCTATCAACAATTCCGGAGATAAATTCGTCTCTATCTCCAGTCCCTGATTTAGAAACAGATTATTTGACTCATATCCCCATGGCTCTGTTTCAATAATTGATGAAACTTTTGGAGCGGAAAGGGAAAGTTTTGAAATCAATGCGACCGCACGACTGATATTAGCCATGCGGTCGCCTTTATTTGTGCCTATATTGATATTGGCTTTCATTAAAGAGTACGGTTTACTTCTACCTCTTCAAATGCCTCTATCAAGTCGCCTACCTTCAAGTCATTGTAGCCCGCTATTGACAGACCGCAATCATAACCGGTAGCAACTTCTTTAACATCATCTTTGAAACGTTTGAGAGATCCGAGTTCACCGGTGTATCTTACGATACCGTCACGGATAAGGCGTACCTTGCATGAACGCTTAATCTTTCCTTCACGTACCATTGCACCGGCAATAGTACCAACCTTTGAAATATGGTACGTTTCCATTACTTCAGCAGTTCCAAGCACTTCTTCCTTAACTTCAGGAGCAAGCATACCTGCCATTGCGTCTTTAACTTCTTCAATGGCTTGATAAATCACTGAATACAAGCGGATTTGAACACCTTCACGTTCTGCCTCACGGCGTGCAGCAAGTGACGGACGTACTTGGAAACCGATAATAATAGCATCTGAAGCCGTTGCCAATGTAACATCACTTTCAGAAATTTCACCTACTGCCTTGTGAAGGACATTGACTTGAATTTCATCTGTTGAAAGTTTTATCAATGAGTCTGACAATGCCTCGATAGAACCGTCAACGTCACCCTTAACGATGATGTTAAGTTCCTGGAAGTTTCCTATTGCACGACGACGACCGATATCTTCAAGAGTTACGCGCTTATTAGTACGGAGACCCAATTCACGCTGAAGTTGTTCACGCTTCGTTGCGATTTCACGCGCTTCCTGTTCAGAATCAAGCACATTAAAGGTATCACCTGCAGCAGGTGCGCCATTAAGACCGAGAATCAATGTAGGTTCTGAAGGACCGGCTTGTTTAATTCTCTGGTTTCTTTCATTGAACATTGCTTTCACCTTACCGAAATGAGTACCCGCCAAAATAATATCACCTACTCTGAGTGTTCCGTTTTGAACAAGCACTGTTGCTACGTAACCGCGACCTTTATCAAGAGATGATTCAATGATTGAACCTGTTGCATTTCTATTCGGATTTGCCTTTAAGTCAAGCATTTCAGCTTCAAGAAGTACCTTTTCCATAAGTTCATCTACGCCGATACCTTTCTTTGCAGAAATATCTTGTGACTGATATTTACCGCCCCACTCTTCTACAAGGTAATTCATACCTGCAAGCTCTTCCTTAATCTTGTCAGGATTTGCATGAGGCTTATCTATCTTATTGATAGCAAATACGATAGGCACACCTGCGGCTGATGCGTGATTTATAGCTTCAACTGTCTGAGGCATAACATTATCGTCAGCTGCCACGATAATAATACATATATCGGTAATCTTAGCACCACGAGCACGCATCGCAGTAAATGCTTCGTGACCCGGAGTATCAAGGAACGTTATATGCTTTCCGTCAGGAAGAGTAACGTTGTATGCACCGATGTGCTGAGTAATACCACCTGCTTCACCGGCAATCACATTTGCATTTCGGATATAGTCAAGAAGAGACGTTTTACCATGGTCAACGTGACCCATTACTGTTACGATTGGGGGACGTGGAACGAGGTCTTCTTCCGAGTCCTCTTCTGCATTGATAGCCTCACTAACTTCAGCAGAAACGTACTCTGTCTTGTAACCGAACTCTTCTGCCACAATATTAATCGTTTCGGCATCAAGACGTTGATTAATTGAAACCATTACGCCAAGATTCATACATGTGGCAATAACCTGGTTTACAGGTACGTCCATCATTGAAGCAAGGTCATTAGCGGTAACGAACTCGGTGAGCTTAAGAACCTTGCTTTCCGCCTGTTCCATTTCAGCAGCTTCACGTTCACGTTCTGCGAAAGCTTCCCTCTTTTCCTTACGCCACTTAGCGCCTTTCTTGAGTCCCTTATCCTTTGAAGTAAGACGGGCAAGGGTTTCTTTTACCTGACGTTGTACGTCTTCTTCATTAACTTCGGTATGGATAGGCTTTCTATTACGGTCTTGCTTAGCAGGCTTTTCTTTACGAGAACCGCCGCCATTTTGTTGGTCACGACGCTGACCACCGTTATTATCCTTCCTTGACTGATTGTTTCCACTATTTTGCATAGCGGTTTTCTCAATATCAACCTTTTCCTTGCCACCTATGCGTTTACGTTTTTTCTTATCACCGGATTGCGCAGCAGCAGATTGCTGTTGAGACTTAATTCTGTCATTACGCTTTTCCTCTTTAGTCTTTTTCTTAGGACGTGTGGACTGATTGAGAGCATCGAGGTCAATCTTACCGACAACCTTAATTGACGGCTGACCGGGCATTGTTTCAGAAGGCATAGTACTAATCTCTTCCTTTTCACTCTTGCTTTCTTCAACTTTTTCAACTGTCGGCTTAACTTCTATATCCTTTTTATTTTCTTGAGGAGTAGGCATTGTTTCAATTTGTTTCTTTACTTGTTCTTCTTTTTTGGGTTTATCCACTTTCGGTTGTTGTTTTTCCTCTACTTTTTTCGGTTGTTCCTCAACTTTGGGTGTAGTTTTTACCTCAACAGCAGAAGTGACTTTTTCAGTTTTCACTTCAGCCGTTTCAGTCTTTTTAGGTTGTTCTTCTTTTTTAACTTCCTTTACAGCCGGTGTCTCTGCTTTAGGAGCAGTTTTTTCCGGTGTTGTCACAGGGTTACCGTTTTTATCAATTTGGATTTTACCGATAATTTTAGGAGTCTTTATGGTTTCTACTGATGTAATGATATCTTCAACATCCGCGCCTTCATTTTTCTTTTTAGGCTGCGGACGTTCAGACGAGAACTTTTCAGAACGAGTCTTAAGGTCCTTATCGCGTTTGAAATGTTCAACTAAAAGTTCTACGACAGCATCTTCGACACGCGCATTAGGAGTATCGTCAACCGTAATATTCTGTTTTCGCAAAAAATCTACAACCGTTGGAAGAGCAATGTTGAGATCTGCTGCTATTTTACTGATTTTTGTTCTCGCCATGTATATTGAATAAAATTATATAAGTCAATTAAAATGAAAAATACGTTATGAAAACTCTCGGAAAATGTAATTATTAATCTTCAAATTCAGCTTTGAGGACTTTAATTACATTATCCACAGTTTCTTCTTCAAGGTCAGTCTTCTCAATGAGTTCATCTCTTGGAATTGCAAGCACATTTTTCGCAGTAACACAACCGATTTCTTTTAATTGGTCAATTACCCATTCGTCAATTTCATCTTTAAATTCATCAAGATAGATATCATCTTCGTATCCGTTATCAGAGTCTCTGTAAACGTCAATAGCATAGCCTGTAAGCATACAAGCCAACTTGATGTTCATACCGCCTTTACCGATTGCAAGTGACACTTCATCAGGGTGTAAGAACACTTCTGCTTTCTTTTCTTCTTCATCAATACGGATTGATGAAATCTTTGCCGGTGAAAGTGCTCGCTGAATGAAAAGTGATGGATTTGACGTATAGTTGATAACGTCAATATTTTCATTTCTCAGTTCTCTTACGATGCCATGAATACGTGAACCTTTGACACCCACACATGCACCTACAGGGTCAATACGCTCATCGTAACTTTCTACTGCTATTTTTGCTCTTTCACCCGGGATACGTGCAACGGCTTTGATATTGATAAGTCCGTCATGGATTTCCGGAACTTCAAGTTCAAAAAGTCTGCGCAAAAATACGGGACTTGTACGTGAAACAGTAATCTTAGGATTATTATTTCTGTTATCTACGTTGACTATAACGGCTCTGACAGTTTCACCTTTGCGGAAGAAGTCTCTTGGAATTGCTTCACTTTTCGGCAATAATAACTCATTTTTCTCATCATCGAGCAAGAGTGTTTCCTTTGACCACGTTTGGTAAACTTCACCGGTAACAAGTTCGCCTTCCATATCCTTGAATTTGGAATATACGGCTTCTTTTTGCAAATCAAGAATCTTTGATTGCAATGTCTGGCGAAGGTTCAGGATTGCACGTCTTCCAAATTTAGCAAAAATAATTTCTTTAGTATGCTCCTCACCTATTTCTGCTTCAGGGTCATCATCTGCACGCGCATCTGAAAGACTGATTTGCAAATTAGGATTTTCTACTTCACCGTCAGGAACTACTTCAAGGTTTTGAAGAATCTGTACGTCACCATTGTCCGGGTTCATGATTACTTCAAGGTTTTCATCAGTGCCGAACATTTTTGCCAATACGTTACGGAATGATTCCTCAAGTACACCAATCATGGTGGATTTATCAATTTTCTTTATTTCTTGCAACTCTTGAAAAAGTGCCACCATATCCGGTGCTTGCTCTTTTTTAGCCATAATTAAATGAGTTATAGTGTATTTTGTTATTAATATATTCTATTTAAAACTTTATCAGATAGCACGCTTTCTTGTTGTTAGTGTAGTCAATCACTTCCTTGTGCGCTTTAATCACGGGCTTTTTCTTTCCTTCCTCTTTTACCTTTACAGGATACTCAATAGTAAAGTTATCTTCATCTGCAGCAACTAAAGTTCCCGTCAATTTTCGTCCGTCACGAGTGAGAACTTCTATTTCATTGCCAATATTTTTAGTCCACTGCCTTTTTACCTTAAAAGGTGATGTAAGACCGGCACTGCCTACTTCAAGTTCGTAGTCTTCAACCTCTCTATCAAAAACCGACTCTATTTTTCGGGTAATTTCCGCACATGTGTCAATATCCATACTTTCGTCACTATCAAGTTCCACTACGATATTATTATCGGCTGAAATTGTTATTTCTACTATAAACATAGACGTCCCGGAAATGGCATGTTCTACTGTCTTAGTAAGCAGTTCTTTGTCTATCATAACTAATTTTATCAGTTTTTTATACAACAAAAAGAGGAAGCATTAGCCTCCTCTTGATTCCTTGTCACAAAGTTACTCAATTTTCGCCATATACACAAATCTGATACAAAACGAGTGAGTACTTCAAACATTTGTTTAGTTTTATTTAACATGAATATCACAGAAAGCAGGTATTGATTAATATTGATTAACATTTATTAATCATTTCTAATCAAATACATTAGGAAATGCTTCCTGCACATCATCCTGATTGTCGTAATCGCCGAGATATTCTTTTTCACAAATATCAAAGTTCGGTGACGGGAATCTTACAGTCTGAGAATACGGCAATGTCTTGTCTGCATACACTTTACTCATATACAAGCCGTATATTGGCAATGCCATTGATGCGCCTTGTCCGTATGCCATACTGTTAAAGTGTATATAACGTTCTTCACCTCCAACCCAAACTCCGGATACAAGCTGAGGAGTAAATCCCATAAACCAACCATCTGAGTTCGAGTTCGTAGTACCTGTTTTGCCTCCCATCTGAGCCGTAATATTGTACGGCGCTCTTCTGACGCGGTTACCTGTACCGGCATCAACTACATTCAGCAACATTGACAAAATCTTAAAGTAGGCTTTTTGACTTATCACCTCAGTATGTTTTGCCGTAAAGTCTGCCAAAACATTACCATTGGCATCTGCAATTGCAGTAACGAACAGAGGATCTACCCTCATTCCCTTATTCGCAAATGCGGAATACGCCTGCACCATTTCCTTTACGGATACTTCACATGGACCGAGACACAATGATATTACAGGATCTATCCTGTTTGTAATACCAAAACTGTGCATATTACGCGCTAACTGTGCAGGAGAAAGTTGAGACATCAGTCTTGCCGAAATCCAGTTATTGGAATTTGTCAACGCCCATCTCAAATCCACCATTTCTCCGATCCTTGCGCTACCTGCGTTTCGAGGAGACCATGGGCGCCCGTTTTCGTCGGTCAGTGTGGGCTGCTCATTCAAGAACTCATCACATGGAGTATAGCCTTCCTCCATAGCGTATGTGTAAAGGAACGGCTTAATGGTAGAACCGATTTGTCGCCTTCCCGTTGACACCATATCGTACTGGAAATAAGAGAAATTAGGACCACCTACGTATGCTTTTACCTGACCTGTCACAGGATCCATTGACATAAAGCCGGTGCGAAGGAAATGCTTATTGTAAAGCACGGAGTCTCGCGGCGTCATTACTGTATCCACTACTCCTTCGTAAGAGAATACTCGCATTTCTACCGGTGTATTGAAGGCCTTGTTAATTTCAGACTCTGACGCACCGTTTTTCTTCATCACTCTGTACCTGTCGGTCTGACGAAGTGCTCGATTTATCAAAGAGTTTATTTGGTCAAGACTTATTTCATCACGGTTCGTTGTATAAGGTGCGCATGATACACCTTTTTTCTCACGGAAGAATTGCTTTTGGAGCGACTGCATGTGTTCAAGCACTGCCTCCTCCGCATATCTTTGCATACGAGAGTCAATAGTAGTGTAAATCTTAAGTCCGTCTGTATAAATATCGTATTTACTGCCATCAGGCTTTGGATTTTTTTCTATCCAGCCATATAGCGGATTATTCTCCCATGCAATAGAGTCATCAATATACTTCTGTTTTTCCCATTCAAAGTAATCAGAAAATTTTGGTTTCTTGGCATTAAGGAATCGGCGTAACTCTTCACGGAAATATGGTGCAAGACCTTCCTTATGATCTACTCTGTGAAAATTCAGTTTAATAGGAATTTGAGCCAACGAATCGTACTGCTGTTGAGTTATCATATCTTCCTTAAGCATCTGCCCGAGGACTACATTTCGTCTGTTTTGGGTTCGTTCCGGTCGTCTTACCGGATTATAATAAGCCGGATTCTTAACCATACCCACAAGCATAGCGGCTTCCTCAACAGTTAAGTCCTTCGTATCTTTACCGAAATAGACGTATGCGGCAGACTTAATCCCCACTGCATTGTAAAGGAAGTCAAATTGGTTTAGATACATCTTTATTATCTCGTCTTTTGAATAGAAACGTTCAAGCTTCACGGCTATCATCCATTCAATAGGCTTCTGGAATGCTCTTTCAAGTGCATTATCGGAAGACGGTGAGAATAGTTGCTTTGCAAGTTGCTGAGTGATAGTAGAACCGCCACCGGCATTCTTATTGTGCAATATCAATGTTTTCACGATAACACGCCCTACTGCTCGCAAGTCTATACCGGAGTGTTCTTCAAATCGGGAATCTTCTGTTGCAATAAGTGCTTGAACTACGTATGGGGATATATCTTCATAGTCTGCGTACACCCTGTTTCCCGTATTTCGGAAATAGCGACCTAATTCTTCACCATCTGAAGAATAGACTACGGTAGCAAACTTATCTTGAGGATTTTTAAGTTCCTCTATTGGAGGCATATATCCTATCCAACCATTGTAGATAAGAAGGAAAAATAAAAAGAGGAATACAAAGAAACCGGCAAAACCGTACCATAACCAACGAATTATTTTCTTGGTCCTATCTGTATTGTCTTGATTAACTTGGTCAGTCATTGATAAATGATATTACTATTTTGAAGTAGCAAATTTACAAACAATTTTATAATTTGCTATGCTTTATAGAAACAAACATGCATCTCCGTAAGATAAAAATCTGAAGTTGTGATTTAGTGCATATTCGTAAATATGTTTCCAATCTCCTTTCACAAAAGCAGATACCAAGAGAAGCAATGTAGATTTTGGCTGATGGAAGTTTGTAACCATTCCTTGCACTATCTTATATTCATACCCAGGGGCTATAATAATTCTGGTAGATGCAATCAGGGTATTAATACCTTTCTGTTCCATATAACCGAGTATGAACTGCAGTGCTTCCTTCTTGGATAATGCGGGGTGAGACTCATCGTACGGATACCATTGAGGTACTTCACCGCTGAATTTACCTTGACTAATCAAGCAACCAATGTGGTACAACGATTCTAATGTTCTGACGGAAGTAGTTCCAACTGCTATCACTCTTCTATCAGTAGTTGCAAGTTCCTCAATAAGTGCTTTTTCTACTGCAATAAACTCAGAGTGCATCAAATGCTCTCCTATATTATCACTTTTGACAGGCTGGAATGTTCCGGCACCTACGTGGAGTGTCAGTTCTCTGCGAGGAATACCAAGTGCGGAAATATCTTCAAGTAAATTATCCGTGAAGTGCAGTCCGGCTGTCGGTGCTGCCACAGAGCCGTCAATATGAGAGTACACTGTCTGATAGTCAGTGGAATCAGAATTTTCGGTAGAGCGATTCAAATAAGGCGGAATTGGAATTTCACCTGCAGCCTCAATTATTTTGGCGAATGTAACGCTATTATCATTCCAAGAAAATTTTACCTGTGATGCATTCCCTATTCTCTCCTCTCTTTCAGCACAAAGAGTTACACTTTTACCTTCCACTGTCATGTTCAGTTCAAGAGAGCCTTCTTTCCATTTTTTGGAATTACCTACGAAACAAAGCCATGAACAGCAATCTGTCACTGCAAAATTCTGAGCATAATCACGCGGCATTGCCGGCTCAAGACAAAAGATTTCTATCAATGCGCCGTCATTTTGTTCATTTGATTTTTTACGAAATCTGAGTCGTGCATTTATCACGCGCGTATTATTGTATATGAGAATTGAATCGACAGGTAACAGTTTCGGCAATTCTGCAAAAATATGTTCTGAAATATCACCATCGTCTGTTCTTACGAGAAGTTTGCATTTGTCACGCTGCGCAAGCGGGTGACTTGCTATGCGGTCTTCGGGTAAATCGTAGTCAAAATCCTGTATTTGAAGTTGTTGAGGTTTCATTTAATATTAATCATTTAAGAAGATTTTTCCATCTTCAAGTTTTATTATAGTGGCAAGTGAACATACGTCAAAGCCTTCAGCCCTAAGCATATCTCCTCCGCCTTGAAATTTCTTCTCTATCACAAATCCAAATGCTTCTATAGTAGAACCGGACTGTGCGCACAAATCAATAATGCCCTTGGCAACATTGCCGTATGCGATAAAATCATCAATAAATACTATATGGTCATCAGGTGTCAAATAGTCCGATGATATGCATATTGTATAATCTCTGTCTTTTGTAAAAGAATGGATATCACGAACATAGTATTTCTCCATTGTGTTCGGGACTTTTCTTTTTACAAACACTACCGGAAGTTGCATCACGTACCCGAGCATAATAGCCGGCGCAATACCGGAAGCCTCGATGGTAACAATTTTGTTTATCGGTTTGCCATCAAGTTTTGTAGCAAAAGCGCGAGCAATATCCATCATAAGGTTTGGGTCGAGTTGATGATTTAAGAAACTGTCAACTTTAAGGATACCTCCCGGCAAAGACCGTCCGTCTTGAAGAATTCTACGTCTTAATTTATCCATTTTATTCGCGAAAATATACTCGTTTTACTCGTTCTGAAATCGACGTCAATATTTCGTACGGAATTGTTCCTAACGTATCAGATAACGTAGTCACAGGTATGTGTGGTCCGAAAATTTCCACTCTGTCGCCAAGTCGGCAATCACAGTCTGTTACGTCAACCATACATATATCCATACAAATGTTGCCTATTATAGGACAAAGCACGCCATTGATATAGAATTTTGCATTTCCGTTTCCTAAATGACGGTCAAGTCCATCGGCATATCCTATTGGCACTGTTGCTATCTTTGACGGACGAAGTATTTTGCCTTTACGAGAATAGCCTATCGTATCTCCAGGTTTTCTGTCACTGATTTCAATGATAGTGGAGTACAATGATGCCACAGGTCTAAGTTCTTTCTCGCTGCCATCGTTTACTACGCCAATACCATAAAGTCCTATACCAAGTCTCACAAGTTCATGCTGGTACTGCGGATATCTTAAGATTCCTGCAGTGTTAAGTATGTGTGCCTTGAACTGATAAGGAATATTGTTCTTGAGAATTTCCACCATCTTTTCGAACAGGTCAAGTTGTGACTGCGTATAGTCATTCATATCAAGGCAATCTGCTGTGGCAAGATGAGAGAATGTAGTCGCTAATTTAAGATTATTTTGATGCAATAAAATATTTATAGCATCATTCAGGTTTCCCAAGTTAAAGCCGAGGCGGTGCATACCGGTATCCAATTTCAAGTGTATTGGATATTCCTTTATCCCGTTAGCATCGGCAACTGCAATAATTTTACTTAGTATATCAATATTGTAAACCTCAGGTTCAAGTTTGTTTTCAAACATAAGTTTGAGGTCGTCTGCTCGTGGGTTTAACACGATTATAGGCATTGTAATTCCTGCTTTTCGCAGTTCTATTCCTTCGTCTATCACAGCCACGGCGATAGCGTATGCACCTTGCAGTTGGAGTGTCTTGGCAAGCTGCAGCGAACCGGTACCGTAACCTGCAGCTTTGAGCATACATATTATTCCGGTTTCGGGCTTTAGTTTGCTTCTGAAGAAATTATAGTTAAACACTACATTATCCAGGTTTACCTCCATCACCGTCTCATGCTGCTTTCTCTCTAAAGTAGAGATTACACTGTCAAAGCCTGATGACGGCTCACCTTTGACCAGGATCACTTGGTTTACAAAATCATCTTTTTGAAAAAGGTTCATCAACTCATTAACTGTCTTTACAAAAATACAGTTAATGCTGAACTTGTCAACGTATGCTTTGAATTCTTCATTCGCGAGAAGTTCTTCATAATATGTCGTGGTAGGCAAATGCAATATCAAGGACAAAGTCCTGTCTGCGGTCAACCTTCGCGTTGCAAAATCAAGTGCCGGAATTAATGACTTTATATCATTTGTAAACTTGTCATATAATAAAATGCAATTATTAAGTCCGTCTATGACGTCAATTCTTGTATCAATATGTTGAAGTTGAGACAGCACCTCAAGATTTACGTTATTTTCAAGCAAATATGCGGCAGTTATCGCGGTTATTGCATCTTCTGTTTCGTAATCCGTAGTGAATGGAATCTTGACGTTTTTAAGTATTTTACCTTCTACAGTAAAATCTATCACGGTATAATCCTTTCGGATATCCATTTTGGTGACGTACAAATATGCTCCTTTATTCTTCGTGGACCAAGTATATTGATTTTCAGACTTAATTTTGGCATTAATGCACTCTGTCAGCAAGTCATCATTTTCCAAGTGATAAACTATCTTGGAACTGCTATTGACGATTTTGAGTTTTTCTTCTATTTTTTCACGTTTTGATGCAAATCCTTCGTTATGCTCATCGGTTATTGAAGTAAAAATGACTACTTCCGGGCTTATTATTTCGCCCAAAGATTTCATTTCACCCCTTTTAGATACACCGGCTTCTATAATAGCATACTTACATTTCTCATCAATATCAAGTATTGACAATGGAACTCCGATTTGTGAATTAAAGCTTCTCGGACTTCTGTCTGATGAAGGAAGCAGAGAGTGAAGCCATTCTTTCACTATCGTCTTTCCGCGGCTACCGATTATTCCTAAATAAACGGTTTCTTTCATTGATTGTCTTTTCGCTTGTGCCTCTTTTTGCAATTCCTCAAGTACATTTTTCGCCCTTATTACGGTAGTTTCTTGCTTATCACTGAGAAACGGCACTTCTTCATCTATAACAAAACTTCTTACACCCTTGTTGTATAATTCAGGAATATACTTATGTCCATTGTTCGTTTCCGTATGAATGGCATAAAAAGTAGTATTTGCCGGGGCTATAACCGCCCTGCTGTCTATAATATTATATTTCATGTTTCAATTCACTTTCTATTTCAATTCTGATTTTTTCAGTATCATTATTGAACTTATTTATTTCTTCAGTATTGTCTGTTAAAAATCTGTGATTGAGCCTACGAGTGTACCCCTCACATTTTGCAGCCAAAGACATTGTCTTTTCACTGAAAAATTGGCGGGAGAATATCTCATATATATAGTTCACTGCTACTTCTGAAGGGTGTATCATATCCTGAGCATAAAATCGGTAATCTCGCAGGTCATCCATCATTATTTCGTATGACGGAAAATATATGACTCTGCCTTCATTACCTTTTTCAGCATTTATCTGCTCTCTGATAATATCCGATATTAGCAGCAATCGAGCTTTATCAAGTTGACTGTTATGAAATCCGTATGCCTTGTAACGAATAGGGCTCACTGTGAAAATAATCCTTATTGACGGATTTAATTTTATCACTCTTTTCAGCAACTCCTTCCATTGTATGACTGTTTCATTTATATCCAATCTTTGCTGCACGAACATCTTTGCCGGCAATTTATGGCAATTTCCCACAATGCTGTTATCAGCCACAAGTCTGAATACAGTAGCACTTCCGAATGTAATTATTAATGCTGATGCTTCTTTTAGTTTTGTATATGCTTCACTCGTGACGGCATCAATATGACTCACTATTTCTTCAGACGTCTTTGCTGAAAACTTTGAATGGTGGTCATAAGAATGGTACAAACCGTTGTACTCAATAATTCGTGACCGATCCGCATTTAAGTTTTCTACCACTGCGTTTAACTCATTGTAGATACTGACAGGATTATATAGTGTACCCCACGGATTTACAGTTACATCAAATAGTGCATCGCGAAACTTTTCACCAATATTTTCCGTAAAGCAAGATCCCATCATCACCACAGGCTTACTGTGAGTGATAAATGGTGTAGCCTTTTCGGGTTTTATTTCAGTTCTGAAATTCATTTCTTATCAATAGATGTAATCCGTACTCAGTACTTGGAATTCGGTTCGACGGTTTATCTGGTCTGCCGCATCTTTATCTTCTTCTGAAAGAGTCTCTATAAATTCAGGAGTCAATACTGTTCCTTCTTCGAACTGAGGATACTCTCTGTTCAATTTTTTAGTAATCTTCTTTGGTCTTGATTTGCCGTAACCTTGAGCTTGAAGTCTGTCTTTTGATATGCCTACGGAAATCAGGTAGTCAATTACAGACTGAGCCCTGCGCTGAGACAGATTCATATTATATACATCACCGCCATGACGGTCAGTATGTGATGCCATTTCTATGGTAATATTAGGATTATCTCTCATTATCTGAGCCATTTCGTCCAGTGCTTGTTTACTTTCCGGTCTTAATGACGCCTTATCGTAATCGTAGAATATATTTTCTATCACCACCGGCTTATTTATTGATGCCAGGATAAAATCCACACTGTACTCTGCATCTTCTTCCGCTGTATCTGAGGTAAACTCTTGTTTTCCGTTCAAGTACCCCTTTGCTCCTGCCATCATCACGTAAGACACTCCACGCTTCAAAGGAAATTTAAAACTTCCGTCATTGCGAGCTACTTCTTTCTGATTAGAACCATCATTCCCCACTATTCTTATCACGGCATTAGGAACCGGCTCTTCGTCTTTATCAAGCACCCAACCCGTTATCATTATTTTAAGGTCCGGCAATTCAAATGAATATATGTGGTCATACCCTCTTCCATCACCTCTATTGCTACTGAAAAATCCGGATTCACCTTTACCAAAGGTTATTCCGAAATCGTCTGACGAAGAATTTATCGGTTGTCCCATATTTTCAATAAGCCAACCGCCTGACGGAGTTAATTTTGCTCGGAAAATATCAAGACCGCCATAACCCGGGTGTCCGTTTGAGGCAAAGTAAAGAATACTATCCTCTCTTACGTATGGAAATTCTTCATCACCGGGTGTATTAATGAATTCACCAAGGTTTTCAAGAGTTCCCTGCTTTTCTTTCAGATTCACTCTCCATAAATCCTTACCACCGCTTCCTCCGGGCATATCTGATGAAAAATACAGCCAATTACCATCAGGTGAAACAGCCGGGTGACCATAGCAAGAAACGGTATCTGCAGTAATCTCGTACTTCTGAGCGGCGCTCCACTGGGCATCACTTCGAGTAGATGTAAAAATTTCTACAGAAGTTGAAGCATTAGGTTCTCTGCGTGCCTTGGTTAAATACATCGTGCTTCCATCGGGAGAAAATGACACAATACCCTCGTCAAAGTCAGTATTTAATTCACCTTCGACCGGCTCGGGTCTTTGCCACTCGCCCTGTTCATTTTTAGAAGCAACCCATATATCACCGTTTTTCATACCTGTAATTTCACTCTTCTTGTCGCCCTTAACCTTTTCAGACGTCGTAGTGAAATACAGTTTATCATAATTCTTATCAAAAAACATTGGGGCATAGTCACTTCGCCTTGAGTTAAACAACTTGGCATTCTTGACTACGTACCTTGTCTTGTCTCCCTTTTTAGCAAGAGAAATACGACAACCGGCAATACCTGTCTCAGCAAACTTACGCTGCTTCTCATTTGCCGGAGAAACTGTGTATGAAAGATACTTCTCGTATGCATTGATAGCCGTAGAATATTTACCCTCAGCCTGAAGAGACTTACCCAAAAGCAAATAAGCAGTACTATCCGGATACTCGTACCTGATAGCATTCTGGAACGCAGCACTTGCACGCGCACTCTGATTTAATTTATCATAGCATAACCCGAGTTTATACGCCACAACACCGCGCTGACTTCGCTCCTCACGCTTTGTCAACTTATTATAAATCTTTCGATAAGTCTTCTGAGCATCAAAGTATTCACCCCTATCATACTGTTCATTAGCAGTAGCCAATTTTGCACCGCCACAACTCGTCGTCAACACGACAAAAAAGCATAAAATCAGGGATAAAATAAATATTTTCTTCATTACCAAATACTTTTGAATAAATATCTACAAAGGTACAAATTTTTTACACGCACCTGCACATTTTTTTCAAAAGAATATAATACAGATTAACAGCACCTTCATTTAGGCTCGTAAAAGAGCAATGTTGCAAATTGAAATATAATCACATAAAATTATATATGCTTATTAAATACCTTTCACCACGTTTATTCTTAAGCACATTAAGACCAAAATTATGCACCCGATATAGTTTGCGAAAAGACAATACTATTTTACAGAATTATATTCAGGTACTTCGAGATAATAAACACTTTCTCCCCATTCGTCAAATTCCTTATTATGTCCTACCACTCGAACTTCGTATGGATTTTCAAAATGTGAATAAATGCCATTTGGGATAGCAGTCTGTATCAGATAGCAATCATCATTTATGCTGTTACCATTCGTATTAGGAAGCGACAGATGTTGTACGGACAAAACGTCTGTCGGAGTACCGTCAACATATACTTTGAATTCAATAAATTCAGGTGCTATTGTCACATTAGTATTCTTTTCTTGTGCGGCTTTATCCATAAAATTAGGGTCACGAATAACCTTTGTTACGCTCATTGGTCGCGTATAGATAAGAAGTTCTTGCCTACCTCCATATTCAAAGAACGCCTTAGTGCCATAAAGCTCCATCTTATCATAGCGTATATCCAGCATTAAGTCGCGATTTAGAATGACATTCCAAGCCCAAAATTCAAGTTTCATTTTATCAAACGGCTCTTGCATAACTCTTGGATATTCACTCACTCGCATAGCGGCTATGGCGGCATATCTTCCTTGTGGAACACTGTCTATTCTATAATATCCGTCAGCGTTGCTTAGTACTTCAAAAGCCTCGGAAAAATCAGGATTATATATAATAACGGAACATGAATCAACAGGCAGCCCATTATAGTCGGTCACTCGTCCGCTGACAGTATAGTTCTGTGAGAATGTTAAAATAGATACTAATGCAAAATACAGGAAAAACAGATGTCGTTTCATATTATGTTTTTTCTTTGTCAGAATAACGAAATGACATTCCGCTTTATTACAATCTTAATAAATTTTTCACTCTATTACACATGCGAAATAAAGAAATTATGGCAACCTGTAAGAACCGTATCAGACGGCATTACATTTCTATCCACCGGCAGATACTAAGAAGGTATCAACCAGTGAATATCACATAAACTGAAAGACGGAAACAATGATGCAATAGATTATGCAGCACGCTGATTGACAAGTTGCTTCCTCATGATGAGGTTCTCGTACCTATCCACGGTCATCATAGAAGAACTATACAGACTTTGCAATTAACAAAAGTAATCTCCTCATCATATACTCATCTCACTTTCGTTGATGTCTTACTGTGTCGTGAGCGAGAATCACAATACGAAGCCAAGAAAAAAAGTCACAAGCTCTCCGCTGAATATATGGGATTTTACAAACAAAAAAAAACTTGCCAACAAATTGAGTCCCATATACCATAGACAATGTCGTAGATACCGGAACCACAGCCAAAGCTGCTATAAAAGCCCTTGGGTGTGGTATAGTAATCTCTTTTGCCATGAGCGATTATCTTCTGCA
>JALEMF010000131.1 GCA_022768005.1 Bacteroidales bacterium
CAGCGTAGCCTTTTCAATATTTCGTTTTCCCAACCCTTTCAGGCTTCCATTGAGCCGCTGCTCAAAAGCGAGTGCAAAGTTACGCCTTTTATTATTACCCACCAAATATTTTTACCACTTTTTTCTAATTATTTTTACCACCTTTTTCTATCTTGTTTTATATCAAACTTTTACGACCATAAGAAATTTCACTCTTTTTCCTCCAGTCACCGGCTGACAATCTAATTTTCCACATTTTTGCCATTGCTGCCATTCTCACACCTTTGACTTTGTAGCCTTTTGTAGCCCATACGCCATAAAAATACTTTTCAATAATTCACCGCTTTTAACATTTCTATTTTCAAGAAGAAATTACGAAAAGTTATTAACAATATTATACTGTCTCATTTATTTTGCATAACTTTGGAGTGCTAAAATTAAATGTACACCACATTATTATATATATTATGTATCCCTTCATACATCTCCACGTACACTCGCAGTACTCTGTGCTTGACGGTCAGGCATCAATAAATGCACTTGTTGACAAAGCCATCGCTGATGGCATGCCGGCTATTGCACTTACTGACCACGGTGATATGTACGGAGTAAAAGAATTTTTTAACTACGTCAATAAGAAAAACGGCAAAGTCAAAGACTCTATCAAGGAAATTCAAAAAAACATTGCCGCTGCAGAAGCTAACGGGCAAGAAACTACGGAACTTAAAGCCCAACTCGCTGCAGAACAGAAAAAAATTTTCAAGCCGATTTTCGGTTGCGAAATGTATGTCACCACCAAAGGTAAACTGACAGAACATATTGACGGCAAAATGGACAGATGCCACTTGATTGTTCTTGCCAAAAACGAAAAGGGATACAAAAATCTTATTAAAATCGTCTCAAGAGCCTGGACTGAAGGATTTTACAAGCGTCCGCGAACAGACAAGGAGGAGCTGGCATCACACTCCGAGGGGCTAATAGTTTGCTCTGCATGTATCGGAGGTGAAATACCCCAGCTTATTCTAAACGGACAAATTGAGGAAGCGGAAAAGCAAGTAAGATGGTTCAAAAGCGTATTTGGCGATGACTATTACCTTGAACTTCAAAGACATAAGGCTACAGTACCAAATGCAAATCACGACACTATTATCTATCAGGAGAAGGTAAACCCGGTGTTAGTGGAACTTGGCAAGAAATGCGGAGTAAAACTTATTTGCAGCAACGATGTCCACTTTGTGAATGAAGAAGACGCTGAAGCACACGACAGACTTATCTGCGTCTCTACAAACCACTTCATTACAGACACGGACCGTATGCTTTACACAAAGCAGGAATGGATGAAAACTCAGGCTGAAATGAATGAACTTTTCGCAGATATCCCCGAAGCACTCAGCAACACGATGGAAATCTACGACAAGGTAGAAACTTACTCCATTGACCACGGTCCTATCATGCCTAACTTCGAGATACCAAAAGAGTTCGGCACTGAAGAAGAATATCGCAAAAGAATTACAGAGCAAGAACTTTTTGACGAATTTACACGTGACGAAAACGGTAACGTCGTCCTTGACGAAAAAGCCGCACAAGAAAAAATTAAAAAACTCGGAGGCTACGACAAACTTTACAGAATTAAATTTGAAGCCGACTACCTTGCAAAGTTAGCCTACGACGGTGCAAAGAAAAAATACGGTGACCCGCTGAGTGATGAAGTGCGCGAACGTATAAAGTTCGAACTTCACATCATGAAGACAATGGGCTTCCCCGGATACTTCCTTATTGTACAGGACTTTATCACTACTGCGAGAGAAAAACTCGGAGTCAGCGTAGGTCCAGGACGTGGTTCCGCTGCAGGTTCCGCAGTAGCATACTGCTTAGGCATCACACTCATTGACCCGATTAAATACGACCTTCTATTCGAGCGCTTCTTAAACCCGGACCGTATTTCACTTCCTGATATTGATGTGGACTTCGATGATGACGGTAGAGCCGATGTACTCCGCTACGTAACAGAGAAATACGGCGAGGACAAAGTGGCACATATTATCACATACGGCACTATGGCTGCCAAATCAGCTATAAAAGACGTTGCTCGCGTAGAACAACTGCCACTTTCCGAGAGCGACCGACTGACAAAACTCGTTCCACGCCACATGCCTACTGATGAAAACGGCAAGGAATACAAAACTACGCTGAAAAATTGCTACAAATACGTTCCGGAATTCAAGCCGGAACTTGAAAGCAGTAACAAGATTATTGCAGAAACCCTCAAATACGCCGAGCAACTTGAAGGTAACGTCAGAAACACAGGTGTACACGCCTGCGGTGTAATCATCTGCCGCGACCCGATTACAGACTGGGTTCCCGTTTCCACAGCCGTGGATAAATCCATGCCTGACGCAGCAAAGCAACTTGTGACACAATACGAAGGACGAGTAATCGAAGAAACCGGACTTATCAAGATGGACTTCCTCGGACTTAAAACTCTGTCAATTATCCGAGAAGCACTTGACAACATCAAACGAACTACCGGGCAAGATATAGATATAGAGGCTATCCCTATTGATGACAAAAAGACGTTCAAACTTTACAGCGAAGGAAAAACAATCGGCACATTCCAGTTCGAATCCGCAGGTATGCAAAAATACCTCCGCGAACTTCAGCCTACCGTATTCGAAGACCTGATTGCAATGAATGCACTCTACCGCCCGGGACCAATGTCATACATTCCGGACTTCATCGCCCGTAAACACGGACGTTCGCCTATCGTGTACGATATCCCGGTAATGGAAAAATACCTCAAAGACACTTACGGCATCACTGTATATCAAGAGCAAGTCATGCTTCTGTCACGCCTCCTTGCAGGATTTACTCGAGGCGAGAGCGACACACTCCGTAAGGCTATGGGTAAGAAACTTAAAGACAAAATGGACCACCTCAAAGGTAAATTTCTTTCCGGTGGACAAGCCAACGGACACGACCCGAAGGTGCTTGAAAAAATCTGGGCTGACTGGGAAAAATTCGCATCTTACGCATTTAATAAAAGTCACGCAACTTGCTACAGCTGGGTTGCATTCCAGACCGCATACCTCAAGGCTAACTATCCTGCCGAATACATGGCTGCAGTACTTAGCCGAAACAGCTCCGATATCACCAAACTAACGGAATATATGGACGAATGTAAGTCTATGCACATACCAGTTAAAGGGCCGGATATCAACGAAAGTATCAGTCGTTTCGGTGTTGATAGCCATGGTGCTATCCGCTTCGGACTTTCAGCAATCAAAGGCGTAGGCGAAGGCGTCGTAGAGCAGATTATCAATATCAGAAACAAAGGCGGAAATTTCACTTCAATATACGACTTCGTGGAACGCGTTCCATCAAACGTCTGCAACCGCAAAACGTTTGAATCCCTCGTTCTTTCCGGTGCATTTGACTGCTTCGAAGACATTAAGCGCGAAGACTACTACGTAACGAACAACAAAAACGAAACCATTATAGAGCAACTCCTCAAATACGGCTACTTATACCAGGATGCGGCTAAAAATCAAGAAGCCTCACTATTCGGCGATGACGACCTGTCACTAAACACCGCCGGCAGACCGGAAATCAAGCCGGCTGTGGAATGGCCTACAATCACAAAACTTGAAAAAGAAAAAGACCTTGTGGGTATGTACTTGTCAGCACACCCGCTTGACCCCTATTTCATGGAACTTTCTTACGGCTGCACACACATCAAAGACTTCACCGAGATGGCACCTCAAGAAAACTTAAACGTAACGATTGGAGGACTCGTCACCGACTTTAAATCCCGCATTTCACAAAAAGGCACTAAATACGGAATCGCAAGAATTGAAGACTTAACCGGCAGTTTTGAAATCCGACTTTTCGGCGATGACTATTACAAATTTGCACCGTACTGTGAAATAGGTACGCCCGTGTTAGTAAAACTTTCATACGTCAGACGTCGCAACGGGGAATTCTGGCTGCAAGTAAATTCAATGGGGCTGCTTGAAAATTCAAGAGGCAAAATGCTCACAGGAGTCACTATCAAAGCAGATACACAAGACCTTGAAGGCGAAGCGCTTAACACGCTAAATATGCTTGCTGATTTCAGTAATACAGAATCAAAAGAAGATACGCTCGGAAACTTAAACATTCTATTCACAAACAAGGCTATAAACAGAACATTAAATTTAACAACGGAAATCAAAGTCCCAATGAACAAAAAGTTAGTAGATATTTTAAATGAAGTTAATCTTGAATTCCACTTCGAGTATTGCAAATAATTACTAACTTTGCAAAACAAAGAAATTAATCCAAAACATAAAAATCTATCATTATGGCATTTGAATTTACAGACGAAAACATTGAAGAAACAATCGCTACAGGCAAGCCGATAGTAATTGACTTCTGGGCTACATGG
>JALEMF010000038.1 GCA_022768005.1 Bacteroidales bacterium
TTTTCCTTGTTTCAGTATATGCTTGCTTTAAGCCTTTTTTTGAATTTGGTAAAATTGATATCTCCGGAAAGCAGCCTCATAACAGGTTCCACACTTGCTAATGGTCACGCCATAAATGCAATATTAGACCTCGGTCCTGCTGTTTTGGGGCTTGTGTTGTAAGACTTGAATTATATGACAGAAGAAGAAAAATTTAACAGCACCCCTGCCGGTGAACAGGATATTCTCCGAAAGGCTACGGGTGACGACTATAAATACGGTTTTGTCACTGATATTGACACGGATATAATCCCTAAGGGGCTGAGTGAAGAAGTGGTACGGCTTATTTCCAAGAAAAAGGGTGAACCGGACTGGCTTCTTGATTTTCGCTTGAAGGCTTATCGCTATTGGTTGACTCTTAAAGAACCACACTGGGCCCACTTGAATATCCCTCCCATTGATTACAATAGTATCAGTTACTATGCAGCGCCTAAGAAGAATGCGCCAAACTCTATGGATGAAGTGGATCCGGAGTTGCTGAAAACTTTTGATAAACTCGGTATTCCGCTTCAAGAGCAGAAAGTGCTGTCAGGAATGGCGGTAGATGCGGTGATGGACTCGGTATCCGTAAAGACGACACATAAGGAGCGACTTGCTGAACTCGGCATTATATTCTGCTCAATCTCCGAGGCAGTGAAGGAGTATCCGGAACTTGTCAAAAAATACCTTGGCAAAGTGGTATCTTACCGCGATAATTTCTTTGCTGCACTGAACTCGGCAGTTTTCAGTGACGGGTCTTTCGTGTATATCCCAAAGGGAGTGAGATGTCCAATGGAATTGTCAACGTATTTCCGAATTAATGCGTCCGGAACTGGTCAGTTCGAGAGAACACTAATTGTAGCAGACGATGATGCGTATGTAAGTTACCTTGAAGGCTGCACTGCACCTATGCGTGATGAAAATCAACTTCATGCGGCGATAGTAGAGATTATCGTGGAAGACAGGGCGGAGGTTAAATATTCGACAGTGCAAAACTGGTATGCCGGTGATAAAGACGGTAAGGGCGGAGTGTATAACTTCGTTACCAAGAGAGGATTATGCCGCGGTGATTATTCCAAACTGTCCTGGACACAAGTGGAGACAGGCTCCGCAATCACCTGGAAATATCCGAGCTGTGTACTCGCAGGCGAAGGCAGTACCGGTGAATTTTACTCCGTAGCCGTCACTAAGAACAAGCAGCAGGCGGATACAGGTACAAAGATGATACATATAGGGCGGAATACTCGTTCCACTATCGTGTCAAAAGGCATCTCGGCAGGTGAAAGTGAGAACTCTTACCGCGGACTCGTGAAGATAGCACCTAATGCCGACGGCTGCCGAAACCATACCCAGTGTGACAGCCTTCTTCTTAGTAATCGTTGCGGCGCTCACACGTTCCCGTACGTAGATGTGATGAACGATACTGCGATAGTGGAGCATGAAGCCACAACCTCAAAAATCAGTGAGGACCAACTCTTTTACTGTAATCAGAGAGGAATTCCTACAGAGGAAGCCATAGGGCTGATAGTCAACGGTTATGCTAAGGAAGTGATGAATAAATTGCCGATGGAATTTGCAGTAGAGGCACAACGATTGCTCCAGATTACACTTGAAGGTTCCGTAGGATAAAACGTAAAATAGAAATTTAGAAATTATGGATAACAATATACTTCTTGATATCAAGAACCTCCATGCGTCAATTAACGACAAGGAGATACTTAAAGGCATAAATTTGACGATTCGTAAAGGTGAAGTTCACGCAGTGATGGGTCCTAACGGCTCAGGTAAAAGTACTCTTTCCGCCGTACTTACCGGCAATCCGGCTTACAAGGTGACTGAAGGAACTGTGAGTTTTCACGGCAAAGACCTTTTGTCATTAGCCCCTGAGGATCGCAGTCACGAAGGTCTTTTCCTTTCATTCCAATACCCTGTGGAAATCCCCGGAGTGTCAATGGTGAACTTTATGCGTGCAGCAGTGAATGCAAAGCGTAAATATCTTAATCAAGAACCGCTCTCGGCAAGTGACTTCTTGAAATTGATGCGTCAGAAACGTGCCGTAGTGGAACTTGACAACAAACTTGCATCACGCTCAGTGAATGAAGGTTTCAGCGGTGGTGAGAAAAAGCGCAATGAAATCTTCCAAATGGCGATGCTTGAACCTCAACTTTCCATTCTTGACGAAACAGACAGCGGACTTGATATTGATGCGCTGAGAATCGTGGCAGAAGGAGTGAACAAACTGAAATCCGAAGAAAATGCCACAATAGTCATCACTCACTATCAGCGACTTCTTGACTATATCCGTCCTGACTTTGTTCATGTACTTTACAAAGGCAGAATAGTAAAGACCGGCGGTCCTGAGCTTGCTCTTGAACTTGAACATACAGGCTACGATTGGATTAAAAAGGAATACGACGATTTATACTAATGGATTATGAGTAGTATTTCACAATACCTGACCCTCTATACCGATAATCGTGAGGCTATAAACAGTCATTCAAGCGAATTGCTGAACTCCGGCAGAGAGGTTGCATACGCTTTTCTGCAGGATAAACAACTTCCGGAAAAAGGTGAAGAAGGGTTCGAAAAAACATCGATAGAAGAGATGTTTGCGCCGGACTATGGCTTGAATATCAATCGAATAAATATACAGGTAGATGTAGCCGCATCATTCAAGTGCGATGTGCCGAATGTGACGACACTCCTTGGCGTTGTAGTCAATGATATGTTCGTTCCTACAGCAACGCTGCTGAAAAATATCCCGGAGGGAGTGACAGTGATGTCGCTTGCGAAGGCTGCGAAAGAAATGCCGGAGGAAGTGGCAAAGTACTTCGGAAAAGTAGCGCCGGGTGATAATGTTAACGTGGCACTTAATACTCTCCTTGTACAAGACGGCGTATTCATCAAGATAGCAAAAGGTGTTAAGGTTGAAAGACCTATCCAGATAGTAAACATTTTCAACACGCCTGCACCGGCAATGGCAATCCGCCGAGTGCTTATAGCCGCAGAAGAAGACAGCTCGGCAAATGTATTGTTCTGCGACCATACACAGACACCGAATATGCAATATTTGTCATCGGAAGTAGTGGAAGTGTATATGGAAGCAAACTCGCATATTGACATTTGCGGTATAGAAGAATCATCAGCGCAGACAAACCGTTATTCACAAATATTCGTGAAGCAAACAGACGGTTCACAACTGTATATTAACAGTTCTACACTGCTTAACGGCAAAACGCGTAATGATTTCACTATTGATATTTCAGGGCAGCATTGCGAAACGTATCTGACCGGGATAGCAATAGCGGCAGGTGAGGGAATAGTGGATAATAATTCAAATGTAAATCACCTTGCTCCGAGAAGCCATAGCAATCAGCTTTTTAAGTACCTTGTAGATGATAAAGCACAGGGCGCATTCGAAGGCGGTATTTACGTATCCAAGGACGCACCGTTCACGGAAGGCTATCAAAGCAATAGTAATATTCTTGCTACAGGTACGGCACGAATGCATTCAAAGCCACAACTCCTCATATATAATGATGAGGTGAAGTGCAGTCACGGAGCATCAACAGGTCAACTTGACGAGAATGCACTCTTCTATATGCAACAGCGCGGTATCCCTAAGTCAATGGCGCGAACACTATTAATGCAGGCATTTATGTCTGAAGTGATTGACACGATACCTGTGGAAGGAATAAAAGACCGTATGCGTCATCTTGTGGAAAAACGCTTGTCAGGAGACTACATGCTATGCGGAACATGTCAGTCCGATTGTCATAAACAGTAAATAGAAACTATGTTTGATATTAATGATATAAGAAGTCAATTCCCGATTCTTGACCGCAGTGTCTATAATCGTCCGTTGGTGTATCTTGATAATGCAGCGACGTCACAGACACCGAGGAGAGTGGTTGATGCAATAGAAAAAAGTTATTTTGAAACTAAAGCAAACGTGCATCGCGGCGTATTTTCCGTATCTCAGGAGGCAACGGAACTAATGGAAGCTACTCGAACTCGAGTGCAGAAATATATCGGTGCCGAGAGTCGTGATGAAATCGTATTCACTAGGGGAACTACGGAGGCGATAAACCTTGTGGCGGCAAGTTATGGCGGAACTTTCTTCAAAGATGGCGACGAAGTAATCCTCACAGTGATGGAACATCATGCCAATATTGTTCCGTGGCAATTACTTCAAAATCGTGTAAAAATAGTATTGCGCCCCGTGTCAATTAATGAAAAGGGTGAGCTTGATATAGACGAATACAAGTCGTTCTTTAATGAAAAAACACGTTTCGTAGCAGTTTGTCATACATCAAACGTATTAGGTACGATAAATCCCGTAAAGGAATTGATAGAAATAGCACACGGACATAATGTGCCTGTCCTCGTTGACGGCGCACAGGCAATTCCTCACACCCGAATTGACGTGAAAGACCTTGATGCTGATTTCTACACATTCTCTTCACACAAAATGTACGGACCTACAGGTGTAGGCGTACTTTACGGAAAACTTAAACATCTCTCTGCAATGCCCCCGTACCAGGGTGGAGGTGAGATGATTGACCAAGTATCTTTTGAAAAAACGACATACGCCGAGCCACCGCTTAAATTTGAGGCAGGTACACCGGACTTTGTTGATATAGCGGCATTCTCTCTTGCTCTTGACTTTCTTGATGAAGTAGGTGTTGAGAATATTGCAGCGCACGAAAAAGAACTCACCGAGTATGCTACAAAGAGAATGATAGCAGAAATCCCCGGAATAAGATTGTTCGGGACTGCAGAGAAAAAGTGCGGTGTAATTTCATTCCTTTTAGGTCACGCACATCACTATGACACAGGTATGCTTCTTGACAAACTCGGCATTGCAGTACGAACAGGTCACCACTGTGCTCAGCCGCTTATGCGATACTTAGGTATTGAAGGTACAGTACGTGCATCTTTCGCCGTGTATAACACTATTGAAGAAGTAGATACGTTTATCAATGCACTGAAACGTGTAAATGCGATGCTGAACGGCTGATTTAATAGAGCAATAATACGGAATAAAACTTCCGCCTCTGCTTTTTATAGCGATGATAGAAAATGCTTGAGAAATCGTAATGTTATCGTAACCTTTTTCATAAACGAAAAATAGCGTAAAAAAAGAAAAATGATAACGAATAGAAATAAAAAAGCAAAAAAATAAGTAAAAAAGTACTTTTATATCATCAAATTTTAGTAATTTTGCAGCCTGTATTGGCGGAAACCGATGCAGATTGATGATTTTAACAATCTCATTAGCAAAATAATATGAAGTTATTACAAGAAAAACTTGCTCAATATACAGAGCCTCAGAAAGCAAAGGCGGCAGGAATTTACCCTTATTTCCGTGCTATTTCAAGTGAGCAAGACCCGGAAGTTATAATCAATGGCAAGAAAGTGTTAATGTTCGGTTCAAACTGTTATTCAGGACTTGTGAATGACCCGCGAATCAAGGAAGCCGCCATTGAAGCAATTCGTAAATATGGTACAGGATGTGCAGGTTCTCCATTCTTGAACGGTACTCTTGACCTTCATAAACAACTTGAAGCCGCTCTTGCCGAATACATCGGTAAGGAAGACGTGATGATTTACTCTACGGGCTTTGAAGTAAACTTGGGTGTAGTTTCATGTTTGACAGGCCCTAAAGATTATATACTTTGGGACGAGCAGGATCATGCTTCAATCATTGAAGGACTCCGTGCATCGTTCTCAAAATCAATGAAATACAAGCACCGTGACTATGAGTCACTTGAACGCCAATTACAGCGTTGCGAGTCGGATCGCTTGAAACTTATAGTTTCAGACTCAGTATTTTCAATGGAAGGCGATGTGGCAGATGTAAAGAAAATGGTAGAACTTGCCAAGAAATACAATGCTGCCGTAATGATTGATGAAGCACACGGTATCGGAGTATTCGGAGAAGGCGGTCGCGGTGTGTGTCATGCACAAGGTGTGGCAAAAGACGTTGACTTGATTATGGGTACATTCTCCAAGTCATTTGCATCACTCGGCGGATTTATTGCAACAGATAAGGAAATTACAAACTTCTTGCGTCACCACTCACGCTCTTATATCTTCACTGCAAGTATCACTCCTGCATCAACGGCAGCAGCACTTAAGGCTATTGAGATTATGAAATCAGAGCCGGAACGCCAGGAAAACTTGTGGAAGCTTACGAATTATGCACTTGAAGGATTCAAGAATATGGGCATTGAGATAGGTAATACTTCAACTCCTATTATACCTCTCTTTATCCGTGATAACTTCAAGACATTCGCTATTACACGAGACCTTCTTGAAGAAGGAATCTTCGTAAATCCTGTTGTTTCACCTGCAGTGGCACCTCAAGATACACTTATCCGTTTCAGTCTTATGGCTACTCACACGATGGAACAAGTTACTACTGCACTTGAAAAAATCCAAAAAGTATTCCGCGCTCACGACCTTATCAAATAGAGTGTAAGTCACGGAATATGTGATAAATAACCAACTCTTGTGTTTTGACTGCGAAAAAAACTTTGAAAAAAGTTGCTTAAAAATTTGGTCAGTTCGAAAAAACGACGTAACTTTGCAGCGCAAAACCAAGAAATGCGAAAATAGCTCAGTTGGTAGAGCACAACCTTGCCAAGGTTGGGGTCGCGGGTTCGAGTCC
>JALEMF010000043.1 GCA_022768005.1 Bacteroidales bacterium
TAATCTGAGGATTCTTTATTTTAAAATTAAAAAATCATTGGATATTTGGAATAAAAACTTTAATTTTGCAACGATTATTAACTATTTAATATTAAATGTAAATGAAAAAGATTTTTACTCTTTTAGCATTACTTGTTGCAAAAGTTGAACTGTACAACTTGCAAGGTATCAGAATTACAAATCCACAAGAAGGACAATTCTACATCAAGCGTCAAGGTAATAAAGTAAGCAAACTTATATTCTAAAATAAAGACGTTTTATACATATTGGAAGCGGGTTGTGTCACAATCAATTAGGACACAACCCGTTTCTATATTTTTTAGGCTCACTGTCCGATAAACAAAGAACACCCCCAACCTCTTGAAAAACTGAATTTGGACTTTATTCGTAAGGTTACAAATAATTTCAGCAGGCAGCAATAATTTATTTTTACTAAAAAGGCTGTGTCAACAGATAACGACACAGCCTTTTGTATGTTTTTTAATTCAATATAGCTTTAAGCAGTTTCTTCCGAACTATGCTCCTTGATAAATGCCACACAAGCAGCACCGAGGATAAGTGATACACCTGCGATTATCATCATCATATATTCAGGGGCAAGTTCATTTTCATTACCCATTAGGCTTAATATATGACCACCTACTATCGCTCCTACAATTTGAGGAATACAAATAGAACAGTTAAACAGTCCGAGATATGCACCGATATTTCCTCCTCTGAGTGAATTTGTCAGAATTGTAAACGGCCAAGCAAGCATTGCAGCCCATGCACAACCGATAAGTGCAAATGAGACAAACAGCAAATACTGATTAGTAAACAATCCGGCTGATATAAATCCTGCAGCACCGAGGAGAAGACTCAATGAGTAAGAGAATTTTCTATTTTTGAACTGAGGAAGTACCACAGCCCAGAGCACACTGCCGATTGCTTGAATTGCGAATAGAATACCTACCCAGTTTCCTGCTGCATTGTATTCGTGAGATTCAGTGTTAAGCACCACATGCGTTTGATAAGACAACTTGGAAGCATCTTTAATTTCTGCGGTTTCCACTTCATCAAGGAATAATGTTTTGGTCTTAGGATCATGAGTATAGATACCCACAAGGAGTAACTTTTCTTCGCCATTCATTCTGCTTAGATAATCCTGAATAGCAAAGTTTGACACGCTATCCATTTCTACACCGTCTGCGACAAGTTTTGCACCGTTTAAAGCATATTCCTGACCGAATGCGTAATTCTCAATACCGTTTATGCGTTTAATCAAGCCGTTTTCCACAATAGTATCACACTTATTTTCTGCTATGGTGACAAGATTCTTTACACTCTTGAATTCACCGTCAACAGTAACACCGGCTACCACTTTTTTACCCTTCTCCAATATCAGAGTAGAATCCTCGAGCGCAATGTATTTTGCTGCATATACATTGCCGTCAGCATCTTTATAGCCATCTACTGTTACAGCCTCCGGCGTGTTGAATGCTTGCTTTGCAATAGTACCGTTTGTATAAGTCCACATAAAGAGGAATGCGAACCAACAGAAGAACTGCACAAGACCTACTGTCCAGAATGTACTCGGAGCATTTTTAAGAAGTTTAAACAAACCCGGATTCTCCTGCTTGCCATTTTCTTTCTTTTCAATCCCGTTGTACTCTGCGTATATCTCAGGCGGCCATTCCTTCACCTTCACCATCGTATATACTACACAGGCAAGGAGAATAAATGCTCCCAGGTAGAAAGAATAAATCACAGTCTGAGGTATAACACCTTCAGCTGCTGTATTTTTAAGTCCTATCCATGTTAAGAAAAACGGAAATACATAGCCGACAATACTACCGGCGTTGCACAAAAATGATTGTATTGAATAAGCTTTGCCTTTTTGCTTTTCATTAACCATATCGCCCACCAGCATCTTAAACGGTTGCATCGCCATATTTATAGATGTGTCAAGAAGCATTAATGCAAACAAGCCTATCATAATAGCCATTGATACCGTTAGACCAAAACTTCCGGCATTCGGGAGCAGACACATCACTATTACTGCAACTAATGCACCGGCTACCAAATATGGTAAACGACGACCGATACGTGTCCATGTCTTATCACTGTACGATCCGACAAGAGGCTGAACTATCAGTCCCATCAATGGCGGCAAAATCCAAAAATAACTTAAATCGTGCGGGTCCGCACCAAGTGTAGCAAAAATTCGCGATACATTCGCGCTCTGAAGGGCGTATGCAATCTGCACACCGAAAAAGCCGAAACTTAAGTTCCATAATTTCCAAAAACCCAAATCAGGTTTATTTTTCATTATTGATGTAAATTTATTTAAATGTATGTAATTAATTCTCTATGGCATTAAAATTCCATCTTCAATGGTATTATTCATGCGGTTTTGATTAAACCTCGCAAATTTACGAAAAATGATTGGAAAACACAAAGTTTTTGCTTACTTAGAACGTTTTCTTTTATTTTAAGATCTCACAAATATTAAAACAGACTGTTTTTTATTTTCTAATAATACTACAAAGCCTAAAAATAATTCATACCCATTATCACCTGTTTACCAACATTTTAAAGTATATTTTTAACGATAATAGTGTCAAACTTTTCAACCATTTTTTTGTCTTTTCCGATTGAACTTGATAAAAAACGAGCAAAAAAATTTGGTAGATAAAAAGATTATAACTAACTTTGCACTGCAAAAACGAAAAATCACCTCGATTTTAGTTTATGGAGAGGTGGGTGAGTGGCTGAAACCAACAGTTTGCTAAACTGTCGTAGGAGTAATCCTACCACGAGTTCGAATCTCGTCCTCTCCGCAATAAAGCCTGTTTATCAGGCTTTTGTTGTATATAGACTTAAAAAATACTTAATTTTTCACATATTTATAGGGTCAGTAGAAATTTAATGTGGGAAAGCATAAATATGTGTAGATTCCAAAACGAACTGCAAAAAATATTCGTCAACAAAACATAATTGCTCCTCGTGAGGGGTTGCCTAGCGGCGGGGGCTGACGAGTCAGCTCCCAAGAGCGAAAACCGACAAATTGGGTTCAACAGACAAAATAAAATAAAAAAGGAGACCGGAGTCTCCCTAAGATTAATTATCTTTGTTTTGTCATGAAATATAAACAATTAACCTC
>JALEMF010000044.1 GCA_022768005.1 Bacteroidales bacterium
GAGGTTAATTGTTTATATTTCATGACAAAACAAAGATAATTAATCTTAGGGAGACTCCGGTCTCCTTTTTTATTTTATTTTGTCTGTTGAACCCAATTTGTCGGTTTTCGCTCTTGGGAGCTGACTCGTCAGCCCCCGCCGATAGGCAACCCCTCACGAGGAGCAATTATGTTTTGTTGACGAATATTTTTTGCAGTTCGTTTTGGAATCTACAAAAAATACTTCTACAAGCATACACTTATTGAAAAACCGCAGAAAGATAAAGAATATACTATTGTGGCAATGGGGAAACACTTTATAACGGTGACAAACGATGCAATTATAATAAAACGAGAATTTGGTAATTAAATATTTATGCCTAAATTTGCAGAGAATGAAATAATAAATTTTGAAACCGTTTAGTATGAAAAAAATAATTGCACTGTTTGTGACAAGCATTTGTTGCATGGTTTCAGGATATGCGGAAGATATTGTGATAAAAGCGCCGGGATTTTTTAGTGAGCCTTTTCGTGACTCTCAGCCACTTTTCCCGGACAGTATAGTAATTTCCTCTGACGTTGAAGAATTAAATATTCCGGATATCGGCATATTCTGCCGCCTTAGTGAATATAATTCATTCCCTAAGTTGCGAAAAATCACTTTCGGCAATGTAGATTATCTGCCGAGTTTTCTTCTTGATAGCCTGCCGAACCTTGAAGAAGTTGTATTCAACGGTATGATTGGACACTTTGACAGCACTATCGCTTCTAACTGTCCTAAACTCAAAAGTATCATTTTCCGCGGTCCGATTTCCACTACCGGTACTGACTTAATATACAATCTTCCGAACCTGGAAAAAGTAGTATTTGAAAGCGTTGTAGTACTATGCGGTTTTGACTATAATGAACGCGCACTTTGCCCCAAATTGCATAAAATCACAAACAACGGAGCGTTTCTTAAAATATACGACGACAGTTTAACTCACACCGCTACCATTGAACAACTTAAATCAAGTCCACGCCTTATTGCGGATATGGAACGCATAGCACGATGGCAATGTGAAGTGCTGCATGCGAAAAATTCCGGGATAATGCGCAAATTTCAATTTAATGCCGCAAGTATTCTGCAGCCGATACTGGTAAAGGTTGGCAGCAATGAAGCTGATAACCTTAAAGAAGCGAAAGATTACGCTTGGAATTATTGCGGTGATGATGTCAAGTCAAAACTTAGGATTCTGAAAGAATCTCCTGCGTACGCTCCGGATTCTTCCATGACGAATACAAAATTCAAATATGCCACACCCGATGACAGCCTGCTGACATTGTCACGTGAGAGATTCAATCTTGACAGCATTGCCGGAACAGGCAACGATATCAGCCGAATAAAAAATTTACTGTACTGGGTTCATAACAATATCACCCACGATGGCAGCAACGGACTTGCACCGGGTCCTCGCAACCTGAGAAACAATTACGACAGCGCACGCCTTAACGGCTGCGGATATAACTGCCGTGCACTCGCCATCTGCCTTGCTGAGGCACTGCTCGCTGAAGGTATTCCCGCAAGATACATCACCTGTCTGCCAAAGGCATGGGATAAAGACAACGACTGCCACGTGATATGCGTGGCGTGGAGCAAATCGCTGAATAAATGGATATGGGTAGATCCTACATTTGCCGCATACGTCACTGATGAAAACGGAGTATTGCTCCACCCCGGTGAAGTTAGATACCGATTACAGCACGATATGCCGCTGGTGCTGAACAGTGATGCTAATTGGAATAACCGATTTACGCAAACTAAAGAAAACTACCTTGACAACTATATGGCGAAAAACTTGTATATAATAGATGCCAACACATTCAATCAAGCAGAACCGGAAGGCAAAAGCGCTCACCCCCAAGGCAAATTCGTAACACTCGTCCCTCAAGGCATCACCTACCCGAATTCAAATTTCAACACGACAGACGAACAGTGGTTCTGGCAAGCACCGGAGTAATAAGATTACAAATCATTATAACTTCACAATTTACAACAAAATAATTATGTCAAAAGATCATTCTACAGGAATAGTTTATGTACTTTCAAATAGAGCAATGCCCGGTTTGGTCAAAATCGGTATGACAACTCGCAAAGAACTTGATACTCGCCTTAAAGAACTATATACAACAGGTGTCCCGATTCCATTTGATGTTGAGTATGCCTGTGAAGTAAAATCTTGCGACTGCCTGAAAATTGAAAAAGCACTACATAAGGCTTTTGAACCGAATCGCATAAATGTTAATCGTGAATTTTTTCAAATCAAAAAGGAACAAGTTATAGCTATTTTAGAAATCTTTAATGAGAAAGATGTTACCACCGAAGTAAGCGATGAAATGAACAACGACTTGAACCCGGACGATATAGCATCCAAAGATAAAGCAACTAAGCATCGACCACCCCTCAATTTTAGCCTAATGGGAATTATGCCCGGAAGCATATTATCATATATTGCAGATACATCTATTACTGTTAAAGTTTTAGGAGATAAAAAGGTAGAATATCTTGACGAAGAAATGTCATTGACTGCCGTCACGAAAAA
>JALEMF010000049.1 GCA_022768005.1 Bacteroidales bacterium
CAGCCTTTTGACACGTCACGGATATCACCGACAATGCAACCTTTAAGTGTATTAGGTATTCCGCCCGGAGAATCGAATGACGCACGACAGACTTGCCAAGCAATGTATCTGTTGAAAAGTGTTGATTTCATACGCAATCCATCAGGACGATAATCGTGAAACCATGATTCTACAAGGTAACCCGGACGAGTGTTCGTACGGAGTACGCCGAGGTGATAACCATAGAAACTATAGTCTGAGAGACCACGAGGAGTAGAATAAGTAACGCTTGTCATGTGATTATTATAATGCCAATCGGCAACTTTTTGCGCCATTGTTGAGCCCGGAGCGTAAGTGTTAGGGTAATCGGCTGAATAACCTTTGTAAAAAGCAACGGTATAGTTGGAACTTGCGTTTGCACCATTCGTGTGAAGTGAAATGAAGTATCCGCCGAATGAATTTGAGTATGCACAGATTGTTGCGAGTGACAAGTCATCTGAAGAGTTATTCGTCGTTCTTGACATCGCAGTTTGGCAACCTAAGCCGTTGAAGAAGTCGCGGAGTGAGAAACCACGGTCAAGTGTACCGTCTGATTCATAGAACATTTCAACACCGAGCGGTAATGCTGTAGGACGGTCATCAGAGTCATGACCGCCGTGACCCGGGTTGATATAGAATTTTGATGCGGCAAAGCCTGTCAAAGAGGCTGCGCATAAAAGTATTAATGATAGAAAGATCTTTTTCATGGCTTGATTACTTTGAAATTGTCATTACGAAAATTTTGCCGTCAAGCGTATGGTAAGCGATTTTATTTCCATCAGCAGATGCTGAAGGGAACATCTTGATGTCGCTTGAAGATGTGGTAAGCTGCTGCAAACCTGTGCCGTTTGATTTGACGATAAGAATATCACTCTTGGTAAAGGTGTGACCATCGCTTTTGTCGTTCATACCCACAATGTAACCGTTGCCACACCATTTCGGTGCGCGAATATTGCCAAGTTTAACTACGTTTTTTCCGTTCAAGTCACAAGTGTAAGAATTGTTGCGGCAAGTGAAGAGAATTTTCTTTCCGTCAGGAGAAAGTGACGTCCAGCAATACTGTGCGTCCCAGTCACCGAACTGACCTGCAAGAGGGTCAAGGATAGTGCGGATAGAGCCGCGGTAAACTACAATCTTGAGATTTTCTTCCGTTACGTAAGTTGTGATACGGCTTGCCGGAATAGAAATGTTTTTAAGGCGAGCCTTGATAGCCTTGCCTCCGACAGCGTAAGTCAATTCACCTTTTTCAAGTTTTATTTGATTTACGTGTTCAATTTTTTGTACGATAGGACTCACCTGCTTGGTGGCAACATCGATTTTGTAAAGATTTTGAGTAAAATCCTTGTTGTTCATACTGCGAGTTACAATAGTCTTACCGTCCTCACTGACAGCAGGATAGTAACCTGCGCCCTGCATAGTGGTCAGAGAAGTGTAACTGCGAGTTTTTACATTAACAATACCGAGACCGTCGTAACTCTCGGAGGTGACAAGCAAATTGCCGTCAGGCATAAACTCAGGGTGATAAACCGGCTGATTTACCTTAACCTGCTGAATGCTGACAACCTTTACTTGCTGTGCAGCGGCATTAAGTCCTAATGCCACAGCCATTAAAAGTAATAGTTTTTTCATTACGAAATTAAGTATTTGTTTTAATTGTATTAGTTTCAGTTAGTTGGTATGTTAGTATTCGGGTGCAAAAATAATTATTTTTTCGTGTGGTTGCGACATATTTTAAGCATATTTATTCAACATATATTCCAATTTTCATCATAAATTCATAACTGACGTATACACTACAGTGTGTGAAAAAGACAACATCATCAAGGAAAGTCCGGGACTTTCAACTGTAAGTAACTCAGAGTGAAAACTTTGTGCACTACACTGAGATTATAAATATAGAGGATACGCACCTTGGAGAGGTGAGGTCTGTGAAACTCTCAAAATGCAGTCACTCAAATTAAAAAACGACAAATTTACATTGATGTTTAAAAGTAAAGTCGTAACTTTGCTATCTATTACACAACCTATCATATTTGAATATGAATAAAATAGTTGAGAAGCAGCATTTCTCTGAAAAAGTAGTTAAATTAGTGGTGGAAGCACCATTAATCGCTCGTTCTCGTCGCCCGGGTCACTTTGTGATTGTGATATGCGGAGAGAAAGGCGAACGCATACCTCTGACTATCGCTGATGCAGACCCGATAAAAGGTACTATTACACTTGTGGTGCAAGCCGTAGGTGAGTCAACAACTAAAATTTGCGAACTCAATGTCGGTGACTGTCTTACAGACGTTGCAGGACCGCTCGGAAGAGCCACAAAAATTGATAAATACGGCACTGTAGTTTGCTCGGGAGGCGGAGTGGGAGTTGCTCCGCTACTTCCTATTATCAAAGCAATGAAAGAAGCCGGAAATAAAGTAATTTCCGTTCTTGCCGCCCGCACTAAGGACTTGATTATCCTTGAAGACCAAGTAAGACAATATTCCGACGAAGTTATCATAATGACTGACGACGGCTCGTACGGAAACAAGGGACTTGTCACCCAAGGTATTGAAAGCGTGATAAACCGCGAAAAAGTTGACCTTGTCGTAACTATCGGACCTGCAATTATGATGAAATTCGTGTCTGAACTGACTAAGAAATACGATGTACCTACAATCTGCTCACTTAACACTATAATGGTTGACGGTACAGGTATGTGCGGTGCATGTCGTGTGACTGTTGACGGAAAGACCAGGTTCGTGTGCGTTGACGGTCCGGAATTTGACGCACATAAAGTAGATTTCAGCGAAATGATGATGCGCCTTAAAGCATATAATCCTATTAAAAGATAATCCAATATGTCTACTATATCTCCACGTGATGCAAAATGGCGCGAAGAACTTCGTGCATCAATGACCGCCAAAGAGCGTACTGCTATTGCTCGTGCTAAAATGCCGGAGCTCGACCCTGATTACCGTGTAACTTGCAGCGAGGAAGTTAATCAAGGACTTTCTCAGGAGCAAGCGCTCGTAGAAGCAACAAGATGCCTTGACTGTCCTGACCCACAGTGTATGACCGGCTGTCCGGTATCAATCAATATCCCCGGTTTCATCAAAAATATCGAACGAGGCGAATTTTCGCAAGCTACTGCCGTACTAAAAGAAACAAGTGCATTACCCGCAGTGTGCGGACGTGTATGCCCACAGGAACGTCAATGCGAATCACGATGTATTTACAATAAAATGAAACGTGAGCCTGTGGCTATCGGCTACCTTGAAAGATTTGCCGCTGACTATCAGAGACTTCACGGAATAAATGAAGAAATAGCTCGTCCTGACTCTAACGGTATCAAGATTGCCGTTATCGGTTCAGGTCCTGCCGGACTTTCCTTTGCCGGCGATATGGCAAAACGAGGCTATGAAGTGACCGTGTTTGAAGCATTACACCAAATAGGCGGTGTGCTTAAATACGGAATTCCTGAATACCGACTCCCTAACGCTGTTGTAGATGTAGAAATTGATGCTCTAAAAGAATTGGGCGTAACATTTATCAAAGACTGTATTGTAGGTAAAACTCTCAGTTACGAAGACCTCGAAAATCAAGGTTTCAAAGGCATTTTCGTAGCTTCAGGTGCAGGATTACCGCGATTTATGGGTATTAAGGGAGAAAACCTCATAGGCGTAATGTCATCAAATGAGTATCTCACTCGTATCAACCTTATGGGTGCCGGTCATAAAGGCTGGGACACTCCCGTGCTTCTCGGCAAAAGAGTAGCCGTAATCGGTGGCGGTAACACCGCTATGGACTCTGTCCGCACAGCAAGACGTATGGGTGCGGAAGTGGCAATGATTGTTTACAGGCGCAGTGAAGCGGAAATGCCTGCAAGACTTGAGGAGGTTCGTCACGCTAAAGAAGAAGGCGTCACATTTATGACACTTTCAAACCCTATTGAATACCTTGGTGACGAAAACGGCAGAGTGAACAAGATGAGAGTACAAAGAATGAAACTCGGAGAGCCTGACGCTTCCGGTCGCCGTTCACCCGTGCCTATTGAAGGCGCTATTGACGAAATTGACGTTGACATAGTAATAGTAAGCGTTGGCGTATCCCCTAACCCTCTTATTCCACACTCTTTCAGCGGACTTGATATTTCTCAAAAAGGCACTATCACAGTCAACGACAATCTTGAATCCTCAATCCCGATGCTCTTCGCCGGTGGTGACATCGTTCGCGGTGGTGCTACCGTAATTCTTGCTATGGGTGACGGACGCAAAGCGGCTGCCGCTATGCACGAAAAGCTTTCCAAGTAAGCAAAAGAAACTTTATATATTCCACCTTTCTAAATAATCCGCGTATGGCAGATATCACAGACGACATTGACAGCCTTTTCGCTGAAGCTGACCGACTTATAGATGCAGGAAATCCGGAAGGATACGGACTGCTGGGAGAAGCACATTACATTCAGGGCGACTACGAAAATGCCTCCGTCGCCTTTGAAAAAGGTATTGAAATGAAAGACCCGCGCTCTATGTACGACTTTGCACTTATGTGTTACGACGGACTTGTGGATAACAGCCGTTATGACTGGTACGATGCCGAGAAATACATGGAAATGTGTTACAAGACGGAAAGCGACATATCAGTTGAAGCGGCTGTGTGGCTTGCCGAGTACTTCTTGGACTCCGCAGAAGGAGGTGACCCCGAGTTTGCCATAGATTACCTTAATTATGCCGCTGACAAAGGACATAAACGCGCCACTGAACTCCTTGCGGACCATTACTTCTCACTTGCCGAAAATGAAGACTTCAAAAATGAAGAGGCTAACAGTCTGGCTTTCAAGTACGAACAGAAAGCCTACGAAGATGACCCGCACGAACAGTCGTACAACTACGGATATATGTACTTTTACGGAATCGGTACTCCCGTAAATCTCAGACTCGCACTCAAACTTTTCGAAGAGGACTACGAGTTCGGACACAAGGAAGGTGCTGAAGCACTTGCTGATTATTACGAAAAGGAAGGTATGGAAAAAGATGCTAAAGCCTGGAAAAAATTTGCATTAAACGCTAAAAGAAAAACTCTTGAAAGAGATAATTGATATAAAACACCATAAATTTTACCACAATGCTAACCATTGAAGAAATCTACAAGGCACAGAACGTTCTCAAGGACGTGGCTCGCCACACCAAATTAGTGCCTGCGGCTTTAAGAGAAGATGCACAAGTGTTCCTTAAACCCGAATGTCTGCAACTCACCGGGTCTTTCAAACTCAGAGGCGCATATTACAAGATTTCACAACTGACACCGGAAGAAAAAAGTCGCGGCGTAATTGCATGCTCTGCCGGAAACCACGCACAAGGTGTCGCACTCGGTGCTACAAGAGCCGGAATCAAGTCACTTATTTGTCTCCCTTCAGGAGCACCGATTTCCAAAGTTGAAGCCACAAAGCGTTTCGGTGCAGAAGTTTGCCTCGTACAAGGCGTTTACGACGATGCCTACGCCAAAGCTATTGAGCTGAGAGATAAATACGGATACACTTTAGTTCACCCGTTCGATGACCCGCTCGTAATCACAGGTCAAGGAACTATCGGACTTGAAATTCTGCAAGACTTACCCGACGCTGACATTATAGTAGTGCCGGTAGGCGGTGGAGGACTGATTTCCGGAGTAGCATTCGCTGCCAAGACTCTTAATCCTAAAATCAAAGTGTACGGCGTACAAGCGGAAGGCGCACCGTCAATGGCAAGCTCACTTGAATGTCACAGAAGAATTCACCTGAATAACGTCTCTACTATCGCTGACGGTATCGCTGTCAAAGAACCCGGTATTAACACCTTTGACATCTGCAACAGATACGTTGACGGCATCGTCACAGTAAGTGAAGATGAAATTGCAGCCGCTATACTGAACCTTATCGAAAAGCAAAAACTCGTGGCAGAAGGCGCAGGTGCTGTATCAGTAGCCGCCGTTATGTTCAACAAAATACCGGTAAAGGACAAGAAAGTAGTATGCCTCGTGTCAGGAGGTAATATTGACGTTACTATTTTAAGCCGTGTAATTAATCGCGGTCTTACAGTAGGAGGACGTCTCTCTACTCTTATAATCAACCTTGCCGACAAACCGGGACAACTGTCAGGCGTATGCAAAGTTATTGCTGAACTTGGCGGTAACATCATCTCCGTAGTTCACGACCGTATGGATTCTCACAACAGTATTAACGGTTGCGTAATAAGAATAGAACTTGAAACCCGTAACGCCGACCATATCCGAGAGATTAAAGACGGACTGAACGAAGAAGGATACCAAGTGATGTAAACTATCTCTTAACTAAAACAAAAACGTCGTGCCAACCATTAGTTTTGACACGACATTTTTATATCTGAAAAAAAGCTGTACAAAAAACTCATTCATTAAAAATGTGCAACACGGTGAGGAATAAGACAAAAAAGGCTGTGACATACGCCACAGCCTTTCTTATATGAAGATTTGCTGATTATTAGCCGTTAACTTTCTTCATGTGAGCGATAAGGTCAAGAACCTTGTTAGAGTAACCGATTTCGTTATCGTACCAAGAGATAACCTTAACGAATGTGTCTGTCAAGTAAACACCTGCGTTAGCATCGAAGATAGAAGTAAGCTTGCAACCGAGGAAGTCGCTTGATACTACTGCATCTTCAGTGTAGCCGAGTACACCTTTGAGTTCGCCTTCTGAAGCTTCTTTCATTGCAGCGCAGATAGCTTCTTTTGTAGCCGGCTTAGCAAGGTTTACAGTAAGGTCAACAACAGATACGTCAAGAGTAGGAACACGCATTGAGATACCTGTAAGTTTGCCGTTAAGTTCAGGGATTACTTTACCTACTGCCTTTGCAGCACCTGTAGATGAAGGAATGATATTACC
>JALEMF010000094.1 GCA_022768005.1 Bacteroidales bacterium
ACTGTTGACGACTTCGGTTCTAAATCAGAACAAAACGTAGAAATCTAATAGCATCGCTATAAGATAAAAACCACAGCCGGGAGTGATTGGTTTCACTCCCGGTAACTAAGAAAGGGCTAAAAAGGCGAAAAGGCATTAAAGTCAGACTCGTCAGATTTCGACGGCGAGCACCGCGGAGAGGCGCGGTCTGTTAAAGTTTCCGGAGAATGTTCGTCAACCGAGAAAGTCGGAGACTTTCAGTTATCAGAAACACCGTATAAGCACGTAGTGCGCCATGCGGTGACAGACGAGCCCTCCCTCAGATTCGCACCTCGGAGAGGCGCGGTCTGTGAAAGTTTCCGGAGAATGTTCGTCAACCGAGAAAGTCGGAGACTTTCAGCTGGCAGAAACACCGAATAAGCACGAAGTGCTCCATGCGGTGTCAGACGAGCCCTTCCTCAGATTCGCACCTCGGAGAGGTTCGGTCTGTTAAACTCCACACGAGATTAAAAAGATTCCACCTTTAATATCAAAGAAATGAAATAAAATACGTACTTTTGTAAAATAATATATAAAAGCGAGTTATGAAAAAAACACTGAATTTATTTTCAGTAATGGCGACCCTGACAACACTGACACTGTTGACAGGTTGCGGTAGCGATGATACCATTAACGACCCCACCGCAGATAATCCTATTACCTTTTCTATTACTGCAAACAACGAATCCCGATCTGCAGACTTTTACTGCAACAACTATAAGCCGAACGACATCTACGTAAGCGCATTGTACAACAGTGGCACTGCCAGTCCATATATGAAAAATGAGCATTACAAACTGATAAACAACGTATGGAGCATAGATGGATTTAAACGCTACTGGCCGGCTACCGGTACGCTTTCATTCTATGCCACAAACGTACAGTCCAAAGACATCGGCACAGACGGCGGAAAAGTTGACGTAGATATGTCAACCGCTCCTTACGGCATCACATATACACCACCTACCGCCGCAGACAATCAGATAGATATCATCTACTCCGTAGCAAAAAACCAGACAAAGCCTGCAAGCGGCATTACTGCACTAAACTTCCGCCATGCAGTAAGCCTCATATCTTTCAAGGCAGCGAACAAAATACCCCATGCACAAATCACCATTGAGAGTATTTCCATAAACAACGTTGCCACAGCCGGAAGTTTTGCTTTCCCTGACGCCGACACACAGCCAAACACAGAAAAGCACGACGGCACAGGCACTGCACCGACTGTCGCATCTACAGGCAAATGGAGCAACTTCCAATATCCTGCGGCAAGAAACAACTCCGGACGATACTTCACCACTACTCCGCTAAGCGGAACAATAGTGATGAAAGTAAAGGACGAAACAGTAAAGAACCTTACAGACTTCACAACTTCCGGTACTAAAGAAACAAACTATAACAAAACACTTATGCTCATTCCGCAGACTCGCGCGGCATGGACACCGGCAACGGCAAAATCAGCATTCGCACAAACTGCAGGCGCATACCTCACTATTAAATGCAAAATACAAAACATTGCACTTGAGACTGCTACAGAGCCAAGTGCCACAGACATATACATCTGGGACGATGGCAAAGGAGGAACTAAAGAACTTGCCATACCACTTGACGTAAACTGGGAAGCAGGTAAAAAATACATTTACACCATCACCTTTAACGGTAAAGGCTCAGGCGGCTATGACCCGGATAACGGCGGTGAAGTTCTTATCCCTATTAACCTAACCGCTACAATCCACACAGCAGACGACGGTGGAAGCCCGAGCATAGACGTGGTAAAATAACGACAAAGCAGCAAAAACATGAAAATCTTTAAGAAAAATACATTACTATATATTTTACTCGCTCAAGCATTTATTTTTTCATCTTGCGAAGACAATTTCGACACGGGTAAAAATAATAGAACCGATAATGCCATCTCATTCGCTCTCGCTCAAAATGACTTTTCAGTAAGCCGTTCAAGTGAAAGCGATGATGTACAGACCATTGAAATCAAGCAAAGATACACAAACTTTGTTGTTGACGGTGACACAATCTCAATGTGCGTCACGGAAGAACCTAACACATCTGTTTACTTCAATGCAAGCGAGCCGGAATCCCGCGGTACGACGATTACCACAAAAAATATTGACCACTTCCACGTAAGAGCCGTTACAAGCAACAATGCCCTGTATTTTGACCAACGCTGCGATTTACCGACTGATGGAGGAGTCATCTACACAGACCGTATGTGGCCGAACCTCGGCACAAATAACACGCTGACATTCTTCGGATATTGTGCAAATAATAAATATTCTTTCAACTCCACTCCGAATGAAACGTCAAACACAAAGAAGGTAATAACACTTAACACCGTTGTTGAAAACAAAACGGATAACAAAATAGATTTCGACTATGAAGTCCTTAAAAATGAATCACAGACAGATGGTGATGCAAAAATTCAGCCGGACTTGATTTTCGCAGTTGCAGCAAATAAGACTAAACCTGCAAAATTAGCGGATAACCAACCCGTAGCCTTGACTTTCCACCACGCACTTTCAGCCATAAAATTCAAAATCGGTACTATACGCCAAGATATTACAGTTAAAAACGTAGCACTTAAAAACATCTACGGAAAAGGACACTGCTCGGCAGTGGCAAAAGCCGGTGTAAGCGATGCCGAGAACCTCAAATTCTCTTGGACCACATCAGGGCAAGCAAACAACATATATTCACAACCTGTCGGTGCCGACAAACAATCTCACAAAAAAGGCGAACAAAATACTGAAATAACAGGTACTGACGATATCTTTATGCTTATTCCGCAAGACGTGACAAATGCAGAAGTGGAAATAACTTTCGAAGTAAAAGATAACGGATTTAGCGGAACACGCACATACACATTCACAAAAAACATTTCCTCACTCTTCTCTGAGAAGAGATGGAAACCGGATACTGTATATACCATCGTCATCGGTATTGACCGCGATGAAACAGGCATCACCATCAATGAAGAAATGGAAGGCACTGCCAAGAAGAAAAACGTATCGTTTACCAACGACGGTTTTGCCGACGGATATATCCGCGCCGCTATTGTAGGGTTCTGGAAAAATGCACATGGCGACATAGTTGTTCCATGGTCTGATGACAAACTTTCAACACCGGAATACGGCTCATTTGACTGGGGTGAAAGCAAGACTTATTGGAAAAAAGGTAAAAACGATACATTCTACTATTATTATAACATTGTATCTCGCGGAGAAACCACAAAGCCGCTGTTTAACGCCTATACAATAACATCAGAAACTCCGATTGACGGTGCTGTCCTCGAAATAGATATCGTAGCCCAACTCATCAAGTACGACAATATGACAACGTACTGGGGCAGTAATTGGCCTTGGTAAAACCTGCTGAAAGGCGAATTTCCTGAAAGGCTAAAAGGGAGGAAAGGGCGAAAAGGCATTAAAGTCAGACAAGTCGGACTCGTCAGACAAGTCGGACCGGTCAGACTTCGACGGCGAGCACCTCGGAGAGGTCCGGTCCTTAAAAGTTTCCGGTAAATCTTCGTCAACCGGGAAAGTCGGAGACTTTCGGCTGTCAGAAACACCAAGTAAGTGCGCAGCACGCCACTTGGTGATATGATAAACCAATGATTCGAACCTCGGCGAGGTTCGGTCTGTGAATTTATAAAGCAATTACAATTTATTAGTAGTAATCATATCCACTCCCATACTTGTCAGTTCTTCAGCACGTGCAGGGTCATCAACAGTCCACGTATTTACTTTAAGACCGGCATCGTGTAGCATTTTCACGTCATCAGCAGTAACAGCAGTGTGGATTAAGTCAACATCAATTTTATGGCTTAAAATCCAATCAATACTATTTTTCCATTTTTCACCGCCGAGGAATTGTAACTTGATGTCAGGATAATTGTCCTGAATGTATTCAAGGCATTTTTTCATAGACGTAAGGATAACGCAACGATTGCGAAAACTGCATTTCTCCAATTTCTTGACAAGCAAAGGAATTAAAGAGCAATCATCATTGTTTATACCCGTTGACCACTTAAGTTCTATCACCGGAGTGACACTGAAAGTATCACACACCGCGAGGTATTCCTCAAGCGTACTGATACGCCCTACATACGTCACACCGTACCTTTTCTGAACATAATTTTCAGCCTTCAGTTGCGCCAACGCAGCCTTAGCCACTTCAAGATTACCACCGACACGGTTAGTAGTCAAGTCGTGAGAAATGACAATCGCAGAATCCGCCGTAACTCGTATATCACATTCAATGTAAGGATACTTCTGCGCACCGTTTACGAATGCAGCATACGTATTTTCAACACCGAGATAAGAACCTCGATGACCGACATACTGCGGACTTTGAGCAAATCCCCCAAAAAAACAGAAGAATGATAATACTAAAAATGCTGACTTCTTCATAGAGAGAGTATTAAATTTATAATCAGATTTATTTCACACCGAATTTTTTACCCGTGCCGTTACAAACTCTGCATTTACCGTTATGATTCATACAATTCGGTCAAAGCATATCGCCACCCGTATAATAACTGACTGCCACACCGGTGACGTTGCACGTATGACAAACTCATGTGACGTGACAC
>JALEMF010000005.1 GCA_022768005.1 Bacteroidales bacterium
AAATAAGAAATCTCAAACCCACATTTTTATTTCTTGGCATGCCCTCGCCTATGAAAGAAAGGTTTATAACTACTTATAAGAATGACATTAATGCAGGCATTTACTATGGAATTGGCGGAATGTTTGATATTATAGCCGGCAAGGCTGAAAGGGCTCCGGAATTTTGGCAAAAAATAGGTTTGGAGTGGCTTTATAGAATTACTCAAAATCCTAAAGGACATACTAAACGAGTTTTCAGAGCGTTAGGACCATGTCTTTCAGTTCTTATTTCTAATTTATTTAAGAAAAAGTAGTTTACAATATCAAGATATTAGACTCATATAATAAAACAGTAAAGGCTCCGAAATTCGGAGCCTTTACTGTTTTATTATTGGAATTATAGGGTAAATTTTACTGCGAGAGTCGGGTTGACGTAGAAGGTGGTGGTGGTACTTGCAGAGTGGTAGATGAAGTTATTTGAGATTTCTACTTCTGTTCCTGCCGAGAAGTGTTTTGAGAAGTTGTACCAGAGTTGTGGTTCTGTTGCGAAGATGAGTCCTTTTTTCTGTGTGCCGTCGGCTTTCCATGAGGGGATATATCCGTTCCATAAGTCGATGAAACCGCTGAATGTGAGTTTGCGGTTCAGGAATTCCATGCCCCATACTGTGGTGAGCTGAAATCCTTCTACGGCTTTGAGATCTCCGCTCTTAAAGTGCTGTTTGTAAAGTGCTTGTAGCGACCATGTGCGTGTAAAGTCAGAGTTATGCCAGTTGTATGCCACTCCGGCGAGGGCTGCGTTCTGAAAGCTGCCGGCGAGGTTCAATCCTCCGTTGAACTCTATGTGTGCAGCGAATGGAGAGTTTTGCTTGAAGTTAAATTCACGGCTGATTTCGGTGTAAGCGCCTGTTGCTCCTTTGCTTTTGACATCAACGTCAACGAAGTAATACCATGAGCCGAGACGGTCTGCTTTGAAGTGTTCAAGTGTGATAGTAACTTTCTGTCGGTCAGGCTGTTCTGATGAGTAAAAAGTGCGACCAAAATCGTAGTGAACCTGTATGTTTTGTGCTTGAGATGCAAATGTTGCAAGTGCTGCAAGGATAGTGATAAGAGTTTTTTTCATTGTTTATACGTTTGATTTTTTTGAAATTGAGTGCAAAGTTAGTGATTTTTAACGAATTAGGCACTATATAAGCGTTTATGAAGTAATGTTTGTAACATATTTTTTGCGGAGTTAGCGGAAAAGGGTTAAATTTGCGTAAAAATAAGTAAAACGTTATGCGTCATTCAAGAAATAAAGGTGTGGGCGGAGTACGCCGTGTTGATACTAAATATACTCAGTTTGTGGCACGCGAAGAGATGTCTCTGATAGACTTTGTGATGAAGAGTCTTAACGGGATAAGTCGCACAAAGGCTAAAGGGATACTGAGCGGCGGCGGTGTGCTTGTGGAGCATAATGTGGAGAGCAGGCACGATTTCCGAGTGATGCCGGAGATGATTGTAGAGATAAGCAAGCACCCGGGAGGGAATGTCAAGGGGTTTGATTACTCACAGTTTTTCGACATTATATACGAAGACGATGACGTGATAGTGGTAAACAAGGCTGATGAAGTGCTTTCAATGGGAGTAGGCAAAAACAGCCTGAATATGAAGGACTTGCTTGACAGGTATTTCGTGGAAAGTCGTCAGAAGTGTACGGCACACGTTGTTCATCGCCTTGATGCGCGCACTACGGGGCTTATGATGTATGCTAAAAGCACTGAGGTTCAGCAGTTGCTTACGTCAGATTGGAAAAAGACTATTATTGACCGCCGCTACGTGGCTGTAGCTGAAGGCGTTATGGAAAAGAGCGAGGGCAGCGTCAAAAGTTGGCTGAAAGATACTCCGAGCTTAAAAATCATCAGCAGCAAGACGGATAACGGAGGTAAATGGGCGTGGACAGACTGGCGACTGTTAAAGCAGGGCAAAGACTTAAGTCTGGTGGAGCTGCACTTACACACGGGACGCAAAAATCAGATACGCGTGCATCTATCCGTGATAGGTCACCCGATAGCCGGGGACTATAAGTACGGCGCAAGAGTTGACGGGATAAAGCGTATGTGCCTCCACGCCTTCAAACTCGCCTTTTATCAGCCGAGAACACACGAAGCGTTATCATTTGAGACGCCCTTCCCTTCTTATTTTCTGAGCCTGGTGAAATGACTTATCTCCTACCCAAACTTTTAATAATCCACTCAAAAGAGACTGTCTGAATACATACTTTTTACTGATATATAAATATCAGCAGACGTCAACCCATCACACGAACACACAAGTTCGTGTAAAAAAGTGCATCTTTGCAATATAAACAAAGAATATATAAAACTTATTAAATAAATATTTGACTATGGAAGATTACTACGATTTAGGTTCTTAAAATGGTGATGTAGAACACGATATGCGGGCTGACAATGACTATATCCTCAACACCGGAGAAGGAGAATATGATGATGAGGAGGAGGATGAGCAAGAGGAAGAGGAAAATGAAGATGAAAATGAATATGTGGAAGAGTTTGAAGCTGAATATCAACAAAAGGTTAATGAAGCGATAAAGCGTATCCGTAAAATATTGTCAGAGGCATGCGATTCTGATGAAGAACA
>JALEMF010000008.1 GCA_022768005.1 Bacteroidales bacterium
TTCCGAGAATGCCGAGGATACTTCCCCAGATAGAAAGAGATAAAAGGATAATTGCGGGATTCATACCCATCGTTTTGCCCATAATTTTAGGTGTTAATATCAGGTCCGCTACTATTTGTACCACAGCATAAACAGCCATACATTGCCACCAAAGTGCCCAGAATGATTGCTCTCCGGTTGTTGAACATATCAGGCAAATGAAAGTGACGGGGATAATGGTGATAAACTGTAAGTATGGAACCATAAACAGCACTCCTATCAGTAAGCCGAGTACTATTGCGAGCGGAATTCCTACAATGCTGAAGCCTATGCAATAGATTAGTGACACTATTACTGCTATTAATGCTTGTCCGCGGAAATATTTGTTCATACTCTGCTTTATATCACGACCTATACGGAAAGTTACGTCACGGTATTTTTCAGGCACCATTTTTTTGAAACCGTTCATAATGTTTTCATAGTCAAGCATTATGAATATCAAATAAATCAGTGCCAAAAACCATTCGAGGATTTCAAACAGCATACTTACGCCACCTGTAACGAAGGAAAAAACGTTTGAGAGAACTTTTTCAACATCTTCCGACGTTATCTTTGATGCAATTTCGTGAAGGTTAAAGTTGTTGCGAATGTAGTCCTGTATCCATGCCGGAATGTATGTCACATCTTTATGTCCTGCCGCATAATCCTGTAAAAGTTGTCCCACGCTGTTAAGTTCCTTGACGATTGTGGGAATAAAGATGATACTTGCTATGGTGATAATGGCGGTAATTTCAAATAGAGTGGTGAATACGGCAACGCTTCTGCCTTTTAGGTGAAGAATCTTCCTGTTGCCTTGAACAAAAGGCTCTAAAATATAGGCTATCAGGCATGCCGCAACGAATGGTAGCAGCACATCTTTCAATACGTAAATGAAATAAATTACTGCTGCGATGATTGCTAAAGATATTAGCAGACGGATTACTTTGTCAAAAGTGTAAGGTTGTGAACTTAGCATTGTTTTAAATAAGGAAAGGTAATTACAAACTGAAAAAAAACAATTATTTTTGCGAATTTACTAAAAATATTAGGTTAAACCGATATAAAATCACTAATTTTGCAAAAAATATTAATAATCCAATCAAATAATTAAAATGACAGCAAAAATTCACAAATACCTTGACGATAATCCTTGGGCAAGGTGGGGAGCATTAGTGTTGCTTGCTTCAGCAATGCTATTCGGCTATGTGTTCGTAGATATTTTGTCACCGTTAAAGAGTACGTTACAACAGCAATGTGGCTGGGACTCAACAACATACGGAAACTTTTTCGGTTCCGAGACATTCCTTAACGTATTCATATTCTTCCTTATTTTTGCAGGTATTATTCTTGACAAAATGGGGGTGCGTTTTACGGCAGTCCTTTCAGGAGCAGTGATGCTTGCCGGCGGTGCGTTGAACTATTATGCACTGACAGAGTCGTTTGCAAACAGTTCGCTGAAAGAAATGGTTGACGGCTGGCTGAACATACCTCAGGAATGGTGGAACATAACTCCGTTCTTTGACGGAATGCCTGCATCAGCAAAGTTGTCATGTATAGGCTTTATGATATTCGGCTGCGGTATTGAGATGGCGGGTATTACGGTGTCTCGCGGTATCGTAAAATGGTTCCAGGGAAAAGAAATGGCACTTGCGATGGGTATTGAAATGGCAATCGCACGCCTTGGCGTGATGATAGTGTTCTTATGCTCACCTGCAATTTCGCGCCTTGGCGGTGTAATCAGTGTGTCACGTCCTGTAGGTTTCGGCTGCTTGCTCCTGTGTATTGGTCTTATCTGCTTTATCGTTTACGGCTTTATGGACTACAGCCTTGAAAAACAAAAAGGCGATACGGAAGAAAAAGATGATCCGTTCAAGGTTAGTGACCTTAAGTATATCTTTACATCGCAAGTATTCTGGGTAGTATCACTGCTCTGCGTGCTATATTATTCAGCTATATTCCCGTTCCAAAACTATGCAGGTAATATGCTTCAATGTACGCTTGGTATCAGTGAAGAAGAAGCCGGAACCATATTTTTCGTGTTCCCTCTCGGTGCAGCCGCAATTACGCCGTTTCTCGGAGCCTTTCTTGATAATAAAGGAAAAGGAGCCACGATGCTTATATTCGGTTCGATTTTGATGATAATCTGTCACGGAATTTTTGCTCTCGTTCTTCCGGTGGTACAATCTAAAGTATTGGCGTATTTCGCAATCGTGCTGTTAGGAATATCATTCAGCCTCGTACCTGCATCACTTTGGCCATCAGTTCCAAAACTCGTAGATGCCAAGATAATCGGATCTGCGTACGCAGTAATCTTCTGGATTCAAAATATAGGTCTTTACGGCTTCCGTAAAGGAATTGGCGCACTCCTTGATATCGTAAACCCCGGAGTGAAAAATCCATCAGATTACGACTATACAATCCCGATGCTCGTATTTGTAGGTTGCGGTGTGGCAGCATTGTTCTTCTCAATATGGCTAAAAGTTCTTGATAAAAAGAAACATTACCATCTTGAAGAGCCAAACCTGAAAAAGGATTAAAAAAATAAGAAAAGAAAAATAGAAAAAACTCTGTAGGTATTGATATTTGAAAAAATATTAGTAACTTTGCAGAGTTTTTCCAACAAGATATTAAGCCGTGGGAAAGTTTTCGGAATTCAAGATAATGCTCAAAAGTATGCCTAAGGGGCGAAATGAATTTAATTTCACTCTGACAAAGCAGTTTTTTGTCAATATGGAGAGCACTGAAGTCAGAGACTCTGACATTGCAGTAGATCTCATTGTTGACAATAAAGGAGAGTATTACGACTTTGACTTCAAAGTCAATGGTACGCTGACAATAGTCTGTGACCGTTGCCTTGATGACCTTGAGATACCGGTAGATACCGAGTATCACATTGTAGTCAAGTACGGAGAAGAGTACAATGACGCATCTGACGAGGTTCTTGAAATTCCCGAGAACGAAAACAGCCTTAATGTCGCATATATGCTTTACGATACGGTTATGCTTGCAATTCCAATAAAGCATGTCCACCCCACAGGAAAGTGTAACCGCGCAATGAGTCAAATCTTACGTCAACATCGGGCGGAAGATATTGAAGACGGTGAATTGCTTGAAGGTGAAGATGTATATGGCGAAGGGGGCGAATCCGCAACAGACATAGATCCTCGTTGGGAACAACTGAGAAAATTAACTGAAAATAATAATTAAAAAAATCATAAAAGAAAATGGCACATCCTAAACGCAAACAATCTAAGACTCGTACAGCAAAACGTAGAACTCACGATAAGGCAGCAATGCCTACTCTCGCAGTATGTCCAAACTGTGGTGCATGGCACGTATCTCACACTGTATGTGGTGAATGTGGCTACTATCGTGGTCATGTAGTAATTGAGAAAGAGGCTGCTCTCTAATCTTGATTGCCGAGCATTTCTAGCCTGCACATGTCGGTAGTGACCTGTAATGGTACTTAAAAAGGAAATGTTACATACGTAAAAAAACATTCTCAACGTTCTCTCGGAAGGATTGGATATCAATACCCCCGAGGGAAGTTGTATTATTATCACAATCTTATAGAAATAGTTTCAAATGCTTAACGCAAGAATTTCAGGTATTGCATCATACGTTCCTGACGATATACTTGACAATGAAATGTTGTCAAAGATGGTTGATACAAATGATGAATGGATTACTACACGTGTAGGTATCAAAGAGCGTCGTATCTTGAAAAAGGACGGTGCCGGTTCATCGTACTTAGGTATCCAAGCCGTAAATCGTCTTCTTGAAGAAACTGGTGTAAGCCCTGATGAGATAGAACTCATAATCTGCGCTACTTCCAATCCTGACTATCGTTTTCCATCAACCGGTTCTGTAATAGCAGAAGGTTGTCATCTTAAAAATGCATACGCTTACGATATTCAGGCAGCATGTGCGGGATTTATTGTGGCACTTGAAGATGCAGCCGCTTATATAAAGTCCGGTTTACGTAAAAAAATTATCGTTGTTTGCGCTGAGAAGATGTCTTCAATGGTAAACTATAAGGATCGTGCAACTTGCCCTCTCTTCGGTGACGGTGCAGGTGCAGTGCTTGTAGAGCCTACTGAAGAAAATATCGGCGTGATGGACGGTGTGTTCCACGTTGACGGTAAGGGACTTGATTACTTGGTAATGAAAGCCGGCGGTTCCGTAAAGCCTGCATGTCAAGAGACACTTGATGCCGGAGAACACTACTTGTACCAGGAAGGTCGCAGCGTATATAAAAACGCAGTAACTGATATGCTCAAGTCCACAAAAGACGTTATGAAGCGTAATAATCTTACTGTAGATACTATTGATTGGCTTGTACCTCATCAAGCGAATTTACGTATTATTGAGGCAGTGGCAGGTGCAGCAGGAGTTCCTGAAGAAAAGGTACTCGTGAATATCCAGCACTATGGTAATACAAGTGCGGCATCTATTCCATTGTGTCTTGATGAATACAAGGGAAAACTCAAAAAGGGAGATAAGATTATCCTCACTGCATTCGGTGCAGGTTTTACATGGGGAGCGCTTTATCTTATTTGGGGATAATTTAAGCATTTAAATTATAAAAAGGTATTAACATCATACGATATAGCACCCTATACGCAATAGTGTTAGGGTGCTATATTTTTTAATTTACAGAAATAACTTAAAAACATCTTCTTATATGCCTGAAAATCATCGAGCCGGTTTTGTAAATATCGTAGGAAATCCTAATGTAGGAAAATCAACTCTTATGAATGAACTTGTGGGTGAGCGTATGAGTATTATTACTTCCAAAGCACAGACCACACGTCACAGAATTATGGGGATTGTGAACGGTGATAACTATCAAATAGTGTTTTCCGATACCCCCGGTGTGCTTAAACCCAAGTACAAACTTCAAGAGAGTATGCTTGAATTCTCCGAGGGTGCGCTTGTAGATGCAGATGTGATACTGTACGTCACAGATGTTATTGAGGACCCTACAAAAAATGCTGATTTTCTTGCTAAAGTGGCAAAGTCCGGGGTGCCTACGCTTCTTGTGATAAACAAGATAGACTTGCTTAAAGGTAATGATGAACTGTCAGTGATATATGACAAGTGGAAAAGTCTTTTACCTGATGCTGAAGTGTTTCCGGCATCTGCTCTCCATAAGTTTAATGTGACAAATCTTATGGAAAGAATAAAAGAACTGTTACCGCCTTCACCGCCTTACTTCGGTAAAGATGCTTTAACAGATAAGCCCGCTCGCTTTTTCGTGACGGAAATCGTGAGGGAAAAAATATTTCTGACTTATGACAAGGAAGTGCCTTATTCAACGGAAGTACTTGTAGAAAAATTTTCCGAGACAGATGACTCAATCCATATTATGGCTGTAATATACGTAGAGAGAGATTCTCAGAAGGGAATTATTATAGGCAAGAACGGTGTGAAATTGAAGCACGTGGGTATTGATGCACGTAAGGAGATAGAAAAATTCTTTGGCAAACGCGTTTATCTGGAATTGTTTGTAAAAGTAGAGCCTGACTGGCGAAATCGAGAAAACAAACTCCGCTCTTTTGGATATATAGAGTAAAAAACGTAACTTTGTCGCAAACAGCAAATGAAATAGAACTATGGGACAACTTGTAGCAATAGTAGGACGCCCTAATGTAGGAAAATCGACACTTTTTAATCGCCTTACGGGTACTCGTGTGGCTATCGTTGACGAAACGGCAGGTACTACGCGTGACCGTCAGTATGGAAAGGTGGATTGGAACGGTAAAGAGATTTCTATCGTTGATACGGGTGGCTGGGTGGTAAACTCAGAAGATATATTTGAAGAAGAAATAAATAAGCAGGTGGCTCTTGCAATAGAACAGGCAGATGAAATACTGTTTGTAGTAGATGCTATGAATGGTGTTACCGACCTTGATGACCATGTGGCTGAAATACTTCGTAAGTCACGTAAACCGGTGTTGTTGATAGCCAATAAGGTGGATTCAAACGACTGGCTTTACAATGTGGCGGAATTTTATTCACTCGGACTCGGTGACCCATTTCCGGTGTCAGCCGTGAGCGGATTCGGTACGGGAGACTTGCTTGATGAAGTAGTGAAAAATCTACCTGAAAAAGATGAAGAAGAATCCGCAACTCTTGATGAAATCCCTAAATTTGCCATCGTTGGTCGTCCTAATGCAGGTAAGTCTTCTATTATCAATGCATTTATCGGTGAAGATCGCCATATCGTGACCGATATAGCAGGTACCACACGAGACAGTATTTATACTCGTTACAATAAATTCGGATTTGACTTCTATCTTGTAGATACAGCCGGAATACGTAAAAAGACGAAGGTAAACGAAGATATTGAATATTACTCTGTGATACGTTCTATCCGTGCAATTGAAGCGTCAGACGTGTGTGTGCTGATGATAGATGCAACTCGAGGTATAGAGTCGCAAGACGCTAATATTTTCTCTTTGATTCAGAAAAACAAGAAGGGACTTGTGGTGTGTGTTAACAAGTGGGATTTGGTACAAGATAAGTCCCAAGCGGCTATTGCAACATTTGAAAATGCTATCCGCAGTCGTTTTGCTCCATTTACGGATTTTCCTATCATATTCGGTTCGGCACTGACAAAGCAACGTATCTATAAAGTTCTTGAAACTGCTGTTGACGTTTACAAGAACCGTAAACGCATCATTCCTACACATCAATTAAACGAACTGATGCTTGCTGATATTGATGCTTATCCACCACCTGCCAATAAAGGTAAATACGTCAAGATTAAGTATGTCACTATGCTTAAAGGCTCGGTAGTCCCTACTTTTATATTCTTCTGCAATTTGCCTCAGTGGGTAAAAGAGCCATACCGCCGTTATCTTGAAAATAAGATACGCGAACACTGGGAACTTCATGGTACGCCAATCAACGTGTTTATGCGTGAAAAATAAATTGTGAAACTATGGAAATAGTTATTTCCGATAAACTTAAATCTGCAGCACCGGACTATTTTATGGTGCTTGTCGAGGCTGATGTGACGAATAGTGTCACGTCAGACTCGCTTTGGCAGGAAATAGAGGACTATTCAGCGTATTTGCGTGAAAATTTAGAACTGTCTCAGGTCAATAAGCGTCCCGGGATTGTAGCAACTCGCAATGCGTATAAGGCTTGCGGTAAAGACCCTAATCGTTATCGTCCGTCATCGGAGGCGTTATGCCGCAGGATAGTTCGCGGAATGGAACTTTACAAGATAGATACATTGGTTGACCTGGTTAATTTGCTTTCTATGAAGTCCGGTTACTCGGTAAGCGGTTTTGACCGTGATAAAATAGCGGGTGACACTTTGACAATCGGGGTAGGTGAGGAAGGTGAACCGTTCGAAGGTATTGGCAGAGGACCGCTGAATATAGCAGGAATGCCTGTGTATAGAGATGCCGTAGGAGGTATCGGGACTCCAACGTCGGATAATGAAAGAACAAAAATAGATTTAAATACCACTCATGCTGTCATCTGTATTCATATTTACGGACTTGATATGCCGGTAGAAGAGGTGATAAGTCTTACCGAGCGACTATTAACTCAGTATGCGGCTGCGCGGAATATAACGGTGAGAGCAGTGAAGTGATTTTTCAATCCAAGAGATATTTTACCATGAGAATCCTTAAAATGTATCCTACGAGTATTAACGAAAAGTACGTTGATACTCTTGTAGCCGCTTTGCGCGATGGTGCAGTGATTATTTATCCTACAGACACACTTTATGCGCTTGCCTGTGATGCACTTAACAATAGGGCGATAGAAAAAATATGCAAGATAAAAGGTCTTGACCCGAACAGAAATACGCTTTCAATAGTATGTTCGGATATTTCACAAGCATCGGAGTACGTACGTATTGATAATCACGCATTTAAGATGCTAAAAAAATATCTTCCCGGACCATTTACCTTTATTCTTCCTGCTGCGACAACGCTGCCGAAAGTTTTTAAGGGACGTAAGACGGTAGGGCTGCGTGTACCTGATAATTCTATTGCTACTGCGATAGCATCATCGTTAGGTAATCCGCTGATGAGTACATCTGTGCAGATAGATAAAGATGAACCGTACGAATCTGCAATGCCGGAATCTCTTGCGATGAAGTATGAGGGGCTGGCGGATTATATTATAGATGCAGGTGACGGAGGGATAGTCCCCTCAACGGTGGTGGATATAACGGATTCAACCTCACCTGAAGTTCTCCGTGAAGGTAAAGGTGAATTTGACGAATAATGGCAATAGTTGCTGAAAATCGAAATTTAGTTCTTGATTATGCCAAGGCTATTTGCATTGTACTGATGGTTATAGGTCATTGTTGTGCATTTGGTCAGTTAATATTTTTTATATACACATTTCATATGCCGTGTTTCTTTTTTGTTAGCGGTATGGTACTGAGTGATCAGTGTATAGAAAATATAAACTATGGAATAAAAAGAAAATTATATAGTTATTACCTGTCTTTTATTAAGTGTGTGGTGATATTTATTTTGCTTCATAACTTTTTTGTATATTTAGGCTTGATAGATTGTTATTATAGTCTAACAGATACGGTTATTAAAATTCTCAGAGTATTTATCCTCCGAAATAATGAAAAACTTATAATTCCATTGTGGTTTGTCGCATCATTAAGTGTTGTGTCTGTTATGACCGTGATTTACTGTTCAATTATGTGCAAAAAGCGGAAACTGAATACGGTATCAGTAAGTATGTTAATTTTATTTTCATTGCTTGCTGCATATTTGGCAAGTAATGAAATGGTGATGTCTGTTATTCCTATGATGAAAATTGTGCTATTGTCATTGTCATTTTATGCAATGGGATATTTATTCAGAAAGAATGATTTGATCAATAGTAAGTTAATTGATTATGGGTGGATAATGTATATCGTTTGTTTTATAGTTTCTCTCTATGAAAAATTGGAATTTTTTCAAGTTTCGGGAGTGTCGGTACTAATTTTCTTCTTGACAGGAATTTGTGGAAGTATAGCAACCCTGAGCGTTTGTAGAAAATTGTGTAGTTTAGGAATTAATAATTATGTTGTTTATATTGGTCAGCATACATTTGTGATAATGCTATTCAATTATTTGTCTTTCCGTTTTGTGAACTTTGCTTATGCTTTGATGTCTGATTTAACTATATGTGAAGCGGTTCAATGTAATGTGCTTTATCCAAATAATTGGTTATGGATTGTATATACGTTAGTGGCAGTACTATTACCACTCTTGATTTCACGTGTTTTCAGGCAGATTATTTTATTTGTAATCTTCAGAAATCAGTGTAAATCGGCATAGTTAAAAAATTTTTGTGAATTCAAAAAATTGTATTAACTTTGCAATTCGGAAAAGATCTCAATAACTTAGAAAATAAAAACATAAAATAAAATGGGAAAACAAAATTTAAATGTACCTGAAAATGGTGTAGATGAGCTTAATGACTCATTGGTGTCAATGAGCGAGAAAGTTCAAGACAACAAGAAAATTATCCTTTGGGCTGCCTGTGCGGTAGTTGCTGTAGCGGTTTTGGTTCTCGGTTATATTTACCTTGTACGTCAGCCGGGACAAGCGAAGGCTAATGACAATATCGGTGAGGCAGATATTCAGATGATTCTCGGAAATGATTCAATAGCATTGGCTGAGTATATGAGCGTTGCAGATAATGACGGCTATGATGCTGCTAATCGTGCTGCACTCCAGGCTGCAATTATGCTTTACCAGAAGGGTGATTACGAAAAAGCACTTAATTACGTTGATAAATTCAGCGCAAGCGAAAGCATTATCGGTGCTGCTGCATATTCGCTTAAGGGTGACTGTTACGTTAACCTTGACAAACTTGACGATGCTGTTTCTGCATTCAAGTCTGCAATCAGCAAGTCAGACAAGAATCAGTACTACACTCCGTTCTTTATGCAAAAACTTGCTCGCGTATATCGCGAACAAGGTAACTTCAACGAAGAAGCAGAATTATATCGCTCTATCATTGCCGACTATCCACAGTTCGCTGACGACTACGGAATTGATATGAAGAAATATCTTCGCCGTGCAGAACTTGCTGCAGAAAACAAGTAAATTCAATAAAATACTATATAGGAGAAGTGTTGAGGGAGTCCTTGACACTTCTTCTTTTTGCGCATTAACAGAAATAATCATTTTTTAAGTATCTTATATGTCGAAATTCCGGAATCTTGATGCCCTTGCCAACAGGTCGGTAGGAAAGTTGCTATGGGAATATAGTTTACCTGCAGTGGTAGGTATGGTTGTGATGTCGCTTTACAATATCATTGACAGAATGGTGATAGGTCATGTAGTAGGACCTGAGGCGATAGCCGGTCTTACAATAACGTTTCCTGTGATGAATATAGCTACGGCAATAGGGGTCCTTGTGGGAGGAGGTTCTGCAGCACGGGTATCAATCTTGCTTGGAGGAAATAATCATAATGCGGCGCAGAAAGTACTTGGAAATGCCGTGTCGCTGACACTGATGAATGGCGCAATCTATATCACCCTTCTTGCTATATTTCTTGACGACATACTGAGAGCCTTCGGTGCAAGTGAAGTGACATTGCCATACGCACATGAGTTTATGGTGTTTATCTTGCCTGGACTATTGCTGACGAATTTCAGTTTCAGTCTTAATAACGTAATTCGTGCTTCGGGTGCTCCTCGGCGAGCTATGGTGACAATGCTTATCGGTGCAGGATTGAATATGATACTTGCTCCGACCTTTGTGTATGGGCTTGAGATGGGAATTAAGGGAGCGGCAATAGCTACTGATATATCAATGTTTATATCAATGCTCACGGTGGTTCATTACTTTACTCGTAAAGACAGTACGCTCGTGTTCAAGCGAGGTATTTATAAGATTGATTGGCACGTGGCATTTGAGATAGTAGCCATTGGTGCGGCACCGAGCGTGGTGAATGTGGCAAGTTGCTTTATCAACGTTATTATCAATAATTCTCTGTATAGTTTCGGTGGAGATAATGCGGTAGCGGCAGCGGGTATTTTTACTACATATACAGCAATGATTGTGTCTGTGATAATTGGTATATGCCAGGGAATGCAGCCGATAGTAGGGTATAATTACGGAGCTAAAAAGTTTAACAGACTTCGTGGTGTGTATTGGCTTGCCGTGTGTGTAGCCACACTTATTTGTACCATCGGTTGGGCTGGCGGAATGTATGCGTCACCTTATATAGCGAGCGTGTTTACTGTAGATGAAAATTTGATAAACGTGACTGCACACGCCCTAAACTTGTCAATGGTGTGCTTTTTTATGGTGGGATTTCAGATTATATCCACTACATTTTTTCAGTCGCTCGGTCGTGCGGGAAAATCAGTGTTTTTGGGCTTAATTCGTCAAGTTATATTCTTGATACCGTTTTTGCTTATTTTATCCCATTATAAGGGACTTGATGGCGTATGGCTATCGTTTCCGATGAGTGACACGTGTGCCACTCTTGTCACTGCGATACTTATAATATTTGAGTTCCGCAGACTTAAAAAGTTGGAAAGAGCAAATTAAGATAAAAGTGAGGCAGTGGCGGTTGTCACTGCTTCATTGTTTTTATACACTCCGTGATAGTGTCAAGAGACGTTACTGTGGGAATATCTTCCGATATGTTTGCTTCAATATTTTCCGGATTGAAAAAAACGGCGCGCCAATGTGCATTTACAGCACCTTTAATATCTGTGTCCGGATTATCTCCAATCAGGATAGACTTATCTGCCGTAGTACCGGCTTTTTTCAGTGCATATTCGTAGATACGGATATCCGGCTTGTTGACGTCAATTTCATCGCTGAGAACAATGCAGTCAATGCTATTAAGGATGCCGCCGGATCGTAGTTTGTCGAATTGTACTTCCTTAAATCCGTTGCTTAGTATTCCTGTTTTCAATCCTTTGGAATGAATGGCATCAAGAAGATTTTTTGCCCCCGGAACGAGAATTGAGCATTTTCCAAGCAGTGTAAGATAATCTTTGTGGAGGATTTTAGCAAAGTCTATGGCGTCTTGCTCCGCCAATCCTGCGTCAATCAACGGACGCGCGAACCTTTCAGACTGAAGGAACTCTTTACTGATTTCTCCGGTGTTGTATTTAGCCCAAAGAGCGTGGTTAACTTCAAGGTATCTGTTTCTCCATTGCTCCATAGTGGGATAAAACCGAGATAAATTATGGATTTTGTAAATTTCAGCAAGTGAAAGGAGTGAGTTGCCCTTGAAGTCCCATATAGTGTCATCAAGGTCAACCCATACCCATTCAATATTTTTGAAATCAATCGATGTCATATATTTTCCACCATTTGTACGAAATATTTTTATCAATAACTTCTTCACCGCCTTCAATGCGTTTAAGCACTTTTACCACTCTTATGGTGACAGGCAGGATAATAATTTCGTAAACTGTCTTTATAATAGCCTGAGTGATGATAAGCGAAATGATTGTGGACCACGGGAAAACTCCGGCAAAGGCGGTTGGGAAGAAAATGAGGGAGTCGGCACCTTCGCCCCATAGCGTGGATACAATCGCTCTTACGGAGAAATGTCGGATACCGTCTTTTGCTTTCATTTTACTCATAACGTAAGCATTAATCATAGAGCCGCAAATAAAAGCTGCAAAACTTGCAAACATAATTCGCGGTACGCTGCTGTAAATAGCCACCATAGCTTCCTGGTGCTCCCAAGTTGCTCCGCCGGGGAGTGCTATTGCGATTTGCAAAAATACGGATACGAGAAAGTTTGCCGCGAAGCCGAGCCAAATCATAAGTCTGGCTTTACGGAAGCCATAAACTTCTACGATACAGTCATTTAAGATGTATGAAATCGGAAATACAATTACACCTGCCGTGATAGTAAAAAAACTGCCGATATCAATCGTCTTGATTTCAATAAGGTTTGAAATGATGATGCAGATGCAAAAAAGTGAAAGGAGGAGAAGAAATGTAAGTGAAAACTTTGGTTGTTTCATTTTTCTTGTTTTTTACGAGGTAGCAAGCACTCGGGTTAATACTGATTTTAATTAAAAAAATTAAGGATTGGAGAATTATGAAAAAAAGTCCAAGTCCTTTTAGCACTGCAAAGGTATGACTATTTTTTGATTTGGGCAAATAGTGTAACATTATCGCATTTCGTCTATTACTTAGCCATATCTATAAATATGTTATGTATTTTTGCACTTGATGGGTGAACCTGCGTATTTCCACAATCATTGCTTGTTATAAAATTGCAGGCAATTTAATTGTGATTGTAATACACACTATTTTGAGCCTATTATCTTAACCATTACAAATTCTTTGTAAGGGAAAAAGGCTATTGGATTGTTTCTATCTAAATTTCTTAATAATTGCCCGACTTTGCGATAAGCATATACCTCTTCAGCCCTATATGCGCAATAATAATTGTTTATATCTTCATTTGTAGAATTCAGCATAAATTCCATTTGGGTAGCGTCATTAATAGGACCATGGTATGTTATTACCCATGTATATTTAAATGTTTCGCCTGGTGAAAGTAACTTGTGACAGATTTCACAATAACCGACTATATTACAATTAACGTCTTGCGCCATTTGATATAAAGGAAATTGTCGTCCCCCGGGTTTTAAAGGTCCAAAAAAATCTTGATAGATATCTTTGATTTCATATTTTGCTTTAGGTTCGTTAAAAAAACTTAGCCATATTGTGTCACTTCCACGATTTCGAAATTCAAAAAATTTCACTTTTGACATAGTGATACTATCTGCTCCGCCTACGTTGTATTCGTAACTATGAATATCTAAGTCATCCATCTTATGCGTAGAATTTTGGTGTGCAAGAATGATAAACGGAGAAATTAATACGCATATCAAACTCAATATGCATATTAGATAGATTATTTTTTTCTTAATCATTTTTTCTAATATTATTTATTGTTTCTTTTAAAGATCTATATATCAAATTTACTAATTTATAGTTTAGATCCACAAATTCAGGTGCAATATGTCCTGATTGATACCTGTTATGTGTCCTAATATATAAAAGACTATGACCAAATACTTCGTGTGAAATATTTGCAGCAGCGCCCTCTTTACTTAATTTGTCATTTAAAACAACATGTATTTTGTAATCTACAGAATTTACGTTGCTTAACCCCAATCCCGGTAATAATGCAATACCCAATTTTCCCGTTTCGCCTGTAGTATTGGAGTAAGCCGATGTTATTTCTGTTTCTATATAATCATTCTCAATATTATAATCCATTATATCGCTAGTCAATTCACGTCCACTATTATTCTTGTAATTATAGTGGTCATTCATTTCTACAGTTACTATATCTTGTGCTTTTTCAATTTCACCAAGACATTGATAATTGTAACTATCACTCTTATGTAAAAGTAATAAATTTGAATTAATTGTGCCATCTTCATAAAATTGAACAAATGGTTTGTCTTCATCAGGAAGCGTATTGAGAAGTGCCTCTTGTGCGATATTGTCAACTATAATAAATTTCCGTCCATCTCTATCCACATATTTCATCGGATTATTAGCACGGCTGGCGTAAGGGGAGATATCCGGATATTTTTCAGATAGCGGGTCTTGTGTGGTGAAACGGGTGAGGATTGCATCGTAGATGCGGGCGGTGTTGTCGTAGAAGCCCATTGAGTGAGTGCCGGTGTATTGCATTGAACAATACAGGTGATTGTCAATGAACCGGTCATTGACAGTCATAGCCGTTTGTGGTAATCCTCCTGATAAGTATCTGTTTGTCTGTAGGATAGAGCCGTTTTTATCGGATATTGTTGCAATGCTCCCGAGATAGTATCCGATTGTTACATAATTTTTACTTGTCGTAACACCGAGAGAATAAAAGTGTGCCGACAAAAAGAAAAAAAGGAGCGATATGCGCAACAAGCAGTTCAAAATCCGTTGTTTATGTTAGTTTTCACAAATGTAAAAATAAAGGTTGAGATTAGCAAAAGTTTTTTGCCGAAACTTAATAATTTGTCCAAAATGGATTTAAAAGTGTCCTGTTTGCGTAGATGCGTTAAAAAACTTGATTTTATCGGAAAGTTTTTATTTTTTTTTGAGTAATTTTGCAGAAAGAAGTAAACTTGAAAAAGGAGATAAAAATGAAAATAGCAATAGTTGGCGCCAGTGGTGCTGTGGGTCAGGAATTTTTAAGGGTTCTTGATGAACAAAATTTTCCGATTGATGAATTATTATTGTTCGGTTCAAGCCGAAGTGCCGGCAGGGTGTATTCTTTTCGCGGCAAGGACTATACGGTGAAAGAATTGTGCCATAATGATGACTTCAAGGGTGTAGATTTTGCTTTTGTGTCAGCCGGCGCATCAGTGTCACGCGATTATGCTGATACTATTACTAAGTTCGGCGCAACTATGATAGACAATTCAAGTGCATTCCGTATGGACTCCGATGTGCCTCTCGTAGTGCCTGAAGTTAATGGAAATGATGCTTTTAATGCACCAAGACATATTATAGCCAATCCGAACTGTACTACGATTCAGATGGTGGTGGCTTTGAAGCCTATCCATGATTTGGCTACTATAAAACGTGTCCATGTGGCAACGTATCAGGCTGCCAGCGGTGCTGGTGCAGCTGCAATGGACGAGCTGAAAGAACAGTCTGCACAGATTTCACGAGGTGAAGAACCGACAGTGAACAAGTTCGCTTATCAACTTGCTTTCAACGTCATTCCTCATATAGACGTGTTTACGGATAACGGCTACACTAAGGAGGAAATGAAGATGTACAATGAGACGAAAAAGATAATGCATGCTCCGAATCTTGATGTCAGTGCTACTTGTGTACGTGTACCCGTGATGCGCGCACATTCCGAGGCTATATGGGTGGAAACGGAGAAGGCTGTCACAGTAAGTGAGGCGCGTGAGGCTTTTGAAAATGCAGAGGGAGTGGTAGTGATGGATAATCCTGCCGCTAAAGAGTATCCTATGCCACTAATGATGGCAGGGAAAGATCCCGTGTATGTAGGTCGTATTCGTAAAGACTTGACGAGTGACCACGGATTGTCTTTCTGGACAGTATCGGACCAAATAAAGAAGGGAGCAGCGCTTAATGCCGTACAGATAGCATTGTATATGATTGCGCATAAATAAGTTTTACAATAAAAATATACAGACGATGACCCCATGATGACATTAGCCATAGTCAGCAATCCTGTATCTATCTTCCTGATAGTGTTGGTGATAATATTGCTTGCACCTGTGTTCTTGAACAAGTTGCATGTACCGCACATTATAGGAATGATTGCTGCCGGCGTGCTTGTGGGGCCTTACGGATTTAATATACTTGACCGTGACAGCAGTTTTGAAGTTTTCGGTCAAGTGGGCTTGCTCTATCTCATGTTCCTTGCCGGGCTTGAAATAGATATGTACAGGCTTAAATTGAACTTGAAGCGCGGATTCGTGTTCGGCTTGCTTACGTTTCTGATCCCTTCAGCTCTCGGCTTGCTTACGAGTCGCTACATAATGAATCTTGACTGGATAACGTCAGCATTACTTGCAGCAATGTATGCATCTCACACCCTTATATCTTACCCTGTAGTAGCACGTTTCGGAATCACTAAGAGCCCCGCAGTGCTGATATCAATAGTAGGTACGATTATGGCAGTAGTAGGCGGTCTTATGACGATAGCCGTTGCCGTAAATATCCACAGTGTGGGAGAATTTCAGTTAAGTGCATTGGGAACTCTAATCGGCAAGTCATTGCTGTATTTGCTTGGAGTAGTGTATATCTATCCTCGACTGACACGATGGTTCTTCAAGAGTTACAGTGACCATGTCACACAGTTTGTATTCATATTGGCAATGGTGTTTATGTCTGCTCAGATAGCGAGATTTATCGGACTTGAAGCCGTACTCGGAGCCTTTCTCGGTGGACTTGTTCTGAACAGATATGTTCCGTCAGGCTCAGCATTGATGTCAAGGATAGAATTTGTAGGTAATGCTCTGTTTATTCCATACTTCCTGATAGGAGTGGGAATGATGATAAACGTTAGTGTGATAATGTCACAGGGAACACTCTCCGTGGCAGGAATAATGCTTGCAGTGGCACTTGTGAGCAAGTGGCTGCCGGCATATATAACCCAGAAAATTTATTCTATGGATCGCTATTCTCGCCGCGTGATATTCGGTTTGACAACGGCACACACGGCTGTGGCTCTCGCAGTGGTCACTATCGGCTATCAGATGACGAATGCGGACGGCAGCCACATGATTGGCGAGACCATTCTGAACGGTACTATCCTCGTAATCCTTGTGACGTGTGCTATTGCACCGCTTGTCACATCTCCGGCAGCCGCAAAAATAAAGATTAAGATGGTGGATTCCGGCGAAGATGCCGCTCAGGAAGAAAACCACAGGAAAGGTAACACTCTAATCCCGATAGCAAATCCTACAACGGCATATCCGCTCGTGGAACTTGCTCTGATGATGCAGCCGTCTGACGACTATAAGCGTGACAGCCTGTATGCCCTCCACGTCAGAAATGATAACTCTCTGTCATCAAAGGCAATAGGACGCAATGCACTTGATATAGCGATGCAGGTGGCGGGAACCGTAGGCGTAAATCTTACACCGATAGAGCGTTACGACCTGAATATCGTGACAGGAGTAATAAATGTCATAGAGGAACGAGATATCAATACCGTGATACTCGGTATGCACCGTAAGACCACTGTCATAGACAGTTTCTTCGGCTCTAAAGTGGAAGGCTTGCTGAAGGCTACGAACAAGATGCTCGTCATCTCCCGCTGCTATATCCCTGTGAACACTATAACGCGAATAGTGGTGTATGTGCCTGAAAAAGCACAGTTCGAAACAGGTTTCCGCCGTTGGGTGACCGCTCTGGGAAACCTTGCACGCCAATTAAGTTGTAAAATACTTTTTTGCTGTAATGCCGAATTGAATCAATATATCACAGCAGTGATAAGTCAGCAGCAACTTGCTATCCGATTGGGATTTATAGAGATGCAGGACCGTGACGATTTCATACTGTTGTCAAATAAGATTCAGGACGATGACCTGTTCGTGTACGTGTCAGCCAGAGCCAATTCCGTATCTTATTCGGCGGATATGGTGGAAGTGCCGACATTTTTACAAAAATATTTCACGCATAACAACTTGATGGTGATTTACCCGGAGCAATTCGGCGAAGAACCGTCAGTATTCTCATTCTCAGACCCTATGGCATCAGATATCACTCTCGCCCCTGTGCCTATGCTCGTAAAACTTGGTGGCTGGTGGCGTAAACTGACGGGAGCAAAATCCGATAAACAAAGGGATATAGACATATAGGAAAGTTATAAACAATCTTAAAAACGTCTTTTTTAGCCATGAAAATTCTCCTTCCTCCCAATCGTCAAAATTCACGAAAAGAACTTGAACTGTCTTCTCGTCAACTATTGATAATCGGTGCTAATGGCGCCGGCAAAACAAGATTTACGGATTACCTTGTGTCAGACTTGAAAGAACGAGCATTTTGTCTTTCGGCACTTGAAGCCCTTTACGGTGATTCAAATCGCGGAAATCATAGAGAGGAATCCATTGACCGTTTTTACGATGATATGGTGGCAAAGTCCGCAATGTTTCATATAGATAGCAATATTAAGGCTGAAAAACTTGTGGCACTATTGCTATATGATGAGATTGTGAACTTGATAAGGTACAAGGTGCAGTATTCAGCAGACAGCAATGCAAAATTGACTCCTACGAGGCTTGACCAAGTGATAAAGTCATGGCAGAAATTATTTCCCGGAAATAAAATATTGGTGGAAGAAGGAAAACTGCTGTTTCAGCGTGAAGGCGATGACGATCCGTATATGTCAAAACGCTTGTCAGACGGTGAAAAGACGGTGCTTTTCTACCTCGGCTCAGTGCTTTACGCACCGAAAAACTCCATTATATTCGTTGATTCCCCAAGCATGTTTCTACATTCGGCAGTGAGTACGGCACTATGGAATGAGATAGAGAATATGCGCCCGGACTGCGCTTTCGTATATACGACTCACGACCTTGAATTTGCAGTGTCAAGAACGGATACGTCAGTGGTGTGGGTGAGGGATTACGATGCACTTGCCAATCAGTGGAACTATTCAATACTTGAAGAAAATACCGGTTTGCCTGACGGTGTGTATCTGTCAATAATCGGTGCAAGAAAACCTGTACTGTTTATTGAAGGAGACAGTCAACATTCCATTGACTCAAAATTATATCCGCTGATATTTCCGGAATTTACGGTTAAGCCCCTCGGCAGTTGCAATAAAGTGATAGAAACTGTAAGAACATTCAATGACCAATCCTCGTTCCATCACCTTGACAGTTACGGAATCGTTGACCGTGACAGACGTGACGTAAAGGAAGTGGAATACCTTAGAAATAAGAAAATCCTTGTGCCTGACGTAGCGGAAGTGGAAAATCTGCTGATATTGGAAGATGTAGTCAAAGCAGTGGCGGAGTATTGCGGAAAAAAACCGGAAAAAGTATTTTATCACGTTCGTAAACAGATACTGTCACTTTTCAAGAGCCAACTGAAAGAACAAGCATTGCAACATACACGCCACCGTGTAAAGCGTACTGTGGAATACCGTATAGACAAGCGATTTTCACGAATCGGTGAGCTTGAAGACTACTTGGCGGATTTAGTGAATGAAATTAATCCGGGCGGAATTTATAATCAGCTCTGCAAGGAATTCAACGATTATTATGCCAAGAGTGATTATGCATCGGTGATAAGAGTTTTTAATGAAAAGACGATGTTAAATTATTGCGGAGTGGCACAACTCTGCGGACTAAACAATCCGGACGGCTATCTGCGTCAGATATTAAATATTCTCAAGAAAGATTGTCCCCAGGCAGTTAAAATTCGCAAGGCTGTTACGGAAGTCTTCTGTATCACCAAGAAAGAGATGCTCGGGCAAAAAAGCAAAAAAGGCAAAAAGTGCTAAGTCGGCAGCAAGGCTATCTGTTGCAGAAGTGGAAAAAAATGCTTAATTTTGCGCTCTTATAAAACGTCAAAAAAATGGCATTAATAGATATAATAATTCTGATAGTAACGATAGCATCGTTAGGGTACGGTTTTTGGCGCGGTTTTGTGGTACAAATAGGGGCAATAGCAGGAGTGCTGATAGGTGTGGCTGCGTGTCGTCTTTTTGGCTCTGACGTAGCGACATGGATAGGCGGCATACTGCCGGTGCTCAGCGATGATGCGTCAACAGCAGCATTTATAAATAAAACAATAGCGTATATATTGTTGTTTATAGTATGTTATTGCGCTACAAGGCTTATCGCATCACTGATAAAAAGCATTTCAAGTGTATTGCTTATGGGAATATTTGACAGGGCATTAGGTGCGCTGTTTTCCTTGTTTCAGTA
>JALEMF010000041.1 GCA_022768005.1 Bacteroidales bacterium
CCTCACGGAGGACTTGCTTACGGTCTTGACCGTTGGGTATCAATATTTGCAGGACTTGACAGTATCCGTGACTGTATCGCCTTCCCGAAGAATAACAGCGGACGCGACGTGATGCTTGATGCCCCTGCCCCACTTGACCAAAAGCAACTTGACGAACTTGCTCTCAAGATTGACATCAAAGATTGATATTTAACGTTTTGAAGAATACTACATTTTGAAGAATAAAGATATCGCAAACAGCATTGAAGCAATAGCACCGCTACACCTGCAAGAAAGTTACGACAACTGCGGCTTTCAAGTAGGAAATCCTGAAGAGGAATGTAGCGGCGTGCTGATATGCGTTGACGCAACTGAAGAAATTATTCAAGAGGCGATAGACAAGGCATGTAACCTCGTGGTTACCCACCACCCTCTCCTATTCCACGCTGTGAAGCAAGTTCTTGACAGAAACAGAATGGACCGGGTATTATTCAAGGCTATCAAGAATAATATCACAATCTACAGTTGCCACACAGCCATAGACTTTGCACCTGCTCTCGGAGTATCAATGACAGATGCCGAAATACTTGGACTCACCGATATTCAGCCACTCGTGAAAATGGAGGACAAAACCGGTCCGGTGGCGGGCGAGTTGAAACAAAGAATGAGCGTAAAACAAGCGATAGAGCATATTAAAAAGTCACTTGACTGCAGTGCGGCACGATTAAGCAGATATGATGAAAAAGCCGTCGTAAAGAAGATAGCAATAGGAGGCGGAGCATGCGGAGACTTTATCGTAGATGCAATAAAAGCAGGAGCGGATATCTTTGTGACATCAGACTGTAAACATAATGACTTTATAGATCATCAAAAGGATATAATCTTAATGGATTTAGGACATTTTGACACCGAAAAATGCACAAAACTAATCTTTTATAAGATTATTACAGAAAAATTTCCTAACTTTGCAGTCTATAAATCTGAAATAGAACAAAATCCGATAATTTATTGTTAAAATAATGGCTACCGAGAAATCAAAAAGCGAAATTCTTTCAGTGGAAGAACGTCTTAAGGCTCTGTATGAGTTACAAACCATTCTTTCAGAGATTGACAGAATAAAAAGTGTGCGCGGTGAACTTCCTACAGAAGTCAAGAGCCTTGAAGATGAAATCGTACGTCTTGAAACTCGTATTTCTAATTTCAAAGCTGAAATAGATGCTAAACGCAATGAGTTAGCAGCAGAAAAGGCTAAGATTGAAGAATCTAAAATCAAAATTGCACGTTATAAAGAACAAATTAATAACGTCAGCAACAATAGAGAGTATGATTTGCTTTCAAAGGAAATTGAATTCCAAACTCTTGAAATCGAACTCAGCGAAAAACATATCAACGAATTCAATAGAGTAATTGATGCTAAAACGGCTGAAATCGCTTCTATAAAACAAGCTATTGAAGACAACAAACATATCCTTGAAGATAAGAAGCACGAACTTGATGAAATCGTGACTGAGACTCGCCAAGAAGAGGACAGACTTCGTGATAAAGCACACGAAATAGAACCGCGTATCGATGAGCGTACACTCGCTGCGTTCAAGCGTATCCGCAAAAATGCAAGAAACGGCTTGGCTGTGGTTTATATCCAGCGTAATGCCTGTGGCGGTTGCTTCAATCGTATTCCGCCTCAAAGACAACTCGAAATCAAGATGCACAAGAAAATCATCGTTTGCGAATACTGCGGACGTATTATGATTGATCCTGCTCTTGCCGGAGTTTCAGAGGCTGAAGGTAAATAATTCATTTTACATCAGAGTATAGAAAAGGCTGTTGCGATGCAACAGCCTTTATTCGTTGTTATCTTGCGATTATTCACATTCGGACTTGACATAATGATGTGCGGCGCAACACTCATGGACATTTTTGTCCACAATAAAGTGACGATTTGCCATAGCAGATATGGTAGTCATCTCGTGTGAAACAAGCACTATCGTCGTTTTCTGTGACAAGTCATTAAGTATCTCATAAATCCTGGCTTCAAAATGCTTGTCTATATAACTAAGAGGCTCGTCAAGGACTAATATTTCGGGTTCGGAAATTATAGCTCGTCCTAATAGTCCGCGCTGAAGTTGACCGCCTGACAATGTACCTATCGGCTTGGAGGCGTGCTCGGTAAGTTGTATTAAATCAAGAATTGTATCTACTTTACGCCCCACCTCTTCCTTGCTTAATTTGCTTGACAGCAAACCGGATTCAACTACTTCCCTCAGTGTGATAGGGAAATGCGAATCAATCATATTTTTTTGAGGTAAATACCCTATTTTGAGTTTATCGTTTGAGTATGTCACAGTGCCTGACGAAGGCTTGAGCAACTTTAGGATAATTCTTATCAATGTGGTTTTGCCGCCACCGTTAGGACCGGTAATAGCCACAAAGTCGCCTTTTGCTATTGCAAAGTTAACGTCAGAGAGCACAGCCTGTTCATTCCAACTGACAGATATGCCGTTAAGACTGATTAATGTTTCCTTATTTTGACAGTTCATTTGCTATGTGGATTAATTCGCCTGTCACATCTTCGTTCATAGAATTTATTTCAACAAATCGAGCATCAATTTTTTCATTTGCCACTGTTGCCTGAGATGAATCAAATTCCTTTTGGTAAAAAAAGACTCGTACACTGTCCTGCATTGCCTGGACTATTTTCTCTTTAAGACGGCTTATTGACTGCTCCTTATTATGACTGCCGATAGTAATCTGTGTTAGTCCGTAATCGTTTGCGAAATAACTCAAAGAGGGGTGCCATACTAAGAATGACTTGGTACGTAATCGTGATATTTTGCCGGAAATAATATCATCAATGGAGTCAAGTCGGTGAGTATATTTATCTAAATTAGCCTTATATGTATCCTTATTTTGAGCATCGTACTTACACAAAACGTAATACGCGGTTTGCCCCATCTTTTTCAGATTTTTGATAGAAGCCCAAACGTGAGGGTCAGCGTCACTGACACCGTGGTGATGATGTTTATGATGATGTCCGCAGTCGCCGTGAGTGCCGTAAAGGAGTTCAAGACTGTCAGCAAAGTTAATCACCTCAATATCCTTTGAATTTTCCTTAACCTTATCCTTCAGTCCGTACTCAAAGTCAAGAAGTCCAATCGTAAAATACAAATCACTCTTAGAAAGTTCAAGAATTTGATTTACAGTAGGTTCAAAACTTTCCGGGTTACTGCCCTTCGTCATCAGGCATTTAACGTCAATCTTATCTCCACCTATTTCCTTCAGCACAAATTCTTCCGGAGGAACGCTGACGGATACTGTCAAAACGTCGTTTGAAGATTTTACTCCACACGATGCCGTAACAAGCATACATAGGATACTAATATTCCTTAAAAATTTGGAAAGAAACATATTCTTACTGATTATAGACTAATGTATGCAACATTAATACAAAAAATTTAGGGTCCTCAATAGTTTTCTTTGTCATTAACATCATAGGGACTTGCTGTAAATCGTCACGGTACGGTGGCTGGAAATACGGAAAATCTTTCATAGCCTTCAATCCGTTTCTTTCATAGAAGGAGATTCGGCGGTCTGCCATCTCGCCGGAATGAGGAAGCTCCACTTCAAGGACAACATTTTCTGCGCCGTCTGTGACTGAATGGAAAAATTCCGCTCCGAGTCCTTTACCCCTCAGATTTTGCTCCACGGCGAAATGCTCAACGTACAGAGTGTCAGGCAACTGCCATGTAGTCATAAAGCCGATAAAATTGTCATTCTCGTCAGTAGCGACATTGATCTTAAAATACGGTGACTGATTGCTAATCATTTCCTCAATGTTTTCCCAAGGACGTCTTTCATCTTCAGGAAAAGAAATCATATACAATGATTTGACTTTATCCAGCAAATCATCATTACAATTTATAACTTGTCTTATTTTCAATACGTTCATTGCAATTCATTTTGAATGCAAATTTAATAAATTTTCCCCTAAAAACCTATAAATGTTCATAAAATACACACAAATAGTTTGAAATAATAGAAAATAATAAGTATCTTTGCAATTCAAAAAATAAACTAACACTTATAATTATGTCACAACAATTAGACTCTCTCGACATCAAAATTCTTCAGATGCTCTCAGATAACGCACGTAAGCCGTACTTGGAAATAGCCCGCGAGACAGGAGTATCAGGTGCAGCTATTCACCAGCGTATCGGCAAATTGCAAAGCATTGGAATCATTAAAGGCTCCAATACTGTTATTGCTCCTGAATCTATTGGATATGACACATGCGCTTATCTTGGCATCTATATCAAAGACCCGTCTAAGTTCGACGATATTGTTGATAAGTTGCAGCAAATTCCTGAAGTCGTAGAGTGTCACCTTACAACGGGACAATATGATATACTCCTAAAAGTATATGCAAAAAATAATGAAGACTTGTACGACGTAATTCATCACAAACTTCATTCTCTTGACTTAGGTCGTAGCGAGACTATCATCTCTTTCAAAGAACTCTTCAAACGTCAATTACCGATTTCGCTTTCATAAAGCCTAAAGATATAATAAATAAGATGCTTGACACTTTTTTATTAGACGCAGTGTCATGGGCACGACAAGCAGGGAGTATTCAACTGAAATATTTCCGAAGTCGTGCCCTTGATGTAAACACAAAATACAATGAGTACGATGTTGTAACAGTGGCAGATAAGGAGTCCGACAACCTGATTACGTCTAACATCAAAAACAAATATCCTGACCACAATATCATCTCTGAAGAATCCGGCGAGACTAATAATTCCGGTGCTGAATACTGTTGGATAATAGACCCTCTTGACGGTACTGCCAATTATAGTGCAGGTCTGCCGATTTTTGCCATTTCCATTGCGCTGCAAAAAAATGGTGAGACAATTTTAGGTGTTGTTTACCTGCCTTACCTTGACGAACTTTTTTACGCTATAAAAGGACAAGGTGCATTTTCAGGTGAGCAAAAATTATCCGTATCAGCAAATGTCCGTCTTGACCACGCCGTTGTATCTACAGGGTTCCCGGTTGATAGAAATGAAAACCCGGATAATAATATTGCCAATGCTGTAAATGTGATACCAAAGGTCAGAGCATTCCGCCGACTTGGTGCCGCAGCAGCGGATATCTGCTATGTCGCAGCCGGTCTATTAGATGCTTATTGGGAACTTAATCTTCATATTTGGGATATTGCAGCAGGCGAATTGATTGCCTCTGAGGCCGGTGCTGTCATCACTTCGCTCAGAGAGAATCGCAATTACTCTATTCTTGTTGCATCCCCTGCAATTAATGACGACATTCTTAAACTTATAAAATAAATAAAACATATACTATGAGACTGAAAGCATATTTCACTTGCATAGCACTATTATCATTTGTTCTTTCTGCCGCCGGGGAAAATGTAAATTTTGACAAATTCTTCTGCGACAGCACCTTACGTCTTGACTATACATTTACAGGAAATGCCGGTCAGCAAATGATTGGACTGAAAAATAAATTTGTGACCGAAAATTGGGCAGGTCGCAGACATAACTTGCCAAACCTGCCGCTAAAAGGTAACGGGGAACTGATAATGACTGACAGCATCTCCGGGAAAGTGATTTATGCTACCTCATTCTCTTCACTTTTCCTTGAATGGCTTGACACTGACGAGGCAAAAAGTACAACAATGTCAATGGAACACACTGTACTCGTTCCTATGCCAAAGCGGACAGCAATGATATGTGTAAAGCTTTATAATCACCGAGGTGAAACAACTTCTGTCACATATCACCCTCTCCGCCCTGATGACATTCTAATCCGTAGACCCGACACCGGGCATACTACGCCACATAAGTACATTCACTATTCCGGTTCGCCTAAGGATAAAATAGACGTAGCCATTTTGGGTGAAGGCTATTCAAAGGAAGAAACGGATTCGTTTTACGTTCACGCACAGAAAGCCGTAAACAGCATTTTGTCACACGAGCCGTTTAAGTCAATGGCAGACAGATTTAACTTTGTAGCCGTCGAATCAGTGTCTGAAGACAGCGGGCTGAGCAGTCCGTCGGAATACGTATGGAAACGAACTTGCTTCGACTCTCACTACGACACATTTTACTCAAAACGATATTTAACTACAACTTCCACTTCACTGATTCACGATGTCCTTATCGGTATTCCGTACGAACACATTATAATATTAGCAAATACGGACCAATACGGAGGTGGCGGCATATACAATTCTTATACACTCACTACTGCAAAAAATCCGAACTTTTGGCCGGTGGTGACACATGAATTCGGACACAGTTTCGGAGGTCTTGCCGATGAATATTTTTACGACCAACAAGACGTGATGCAAGACACCTACCCATTGGATATAGAGCCGTGGGAACAGAATGTGACCACTCTTGTTGACTTCAAATCAAAATGGGCGGATATGATCGACAAAGACACTCCTATTCCTACCCCGGTGACGGAAGAAAATACTTACAAAGTGGGAGTTTACGAAGGTGCTGCTTACGCCACAAAGGGAGTTTACCGCCCTCTTGATCGTTGCAGAATGAGAGATAATAAAGTTGACTACTTCTGCCCGGTGTGCCAAAGAGCTATCAGCAGAATAATAAAATTCTACACGGAATAATCGTTTAATTTACAAAGGTTGAAGCTGCACTTTCTGCCACTTCAACCTTTTTTGTATGCAATCTCCGCCATTTTGTCAGTGATAAACTGAATTTTTGTCAGAATTTCAGGTAAATAAAAAAGTTTTATACGCACCATAATTTTTTTTGGCACGACCTTTGCACAATCCAAGAGCGTCGATGAGTCGCAAGACACATCACAGACGAAATAATTAAACTTGATAATAAAAAATAAAAAAAATACAATTATGGGAAAAACAATTGGAATCGACTTAGGAACTACTAACTCATGCGTAGCAGTAGTTGAAGGTAACGACGCAGTCGTAATACCTAACAGTGAAGGTAAACGTACTACTCCTTCAGTAGTAGCATTCGTTGAAGGTGGCGAAAGAAAAGTTGGTGACCCTGCAAAACGTCAGGCAATCACAAACCCTAAACGTACTATCTATTCAATCAAACGTTTTATGGGTGAAACTTACGACCAGGTTCTTAACGAAATCAAGCGTGTACCTTACAGCGTAGTAAAATCAGCTAACAATCTTCCGCGTATTGACATCGAAGGACGTGAATACACACCACAAGAAATCTCAGCAATGATTCTTCAAAAAATGAAGAAAACAGCTGAAGAATACCTCGGTCAAGAAGTTACAGACGCTGTCATCACAGTACCTGCATACTTTAACGACTCACAACGTCAGGCAACTAAGGAAGCCGGACAAATCGCAGGTCTTAATGTCCTCCGTATCGTGAACGAACCTACGGCTGCAGCACTTGCATACGGTATTGACCGTAAAGACAAGGATATGAAAGTTGCAGTATTCGACCTCGGTGGCGGTACATTCGATATTTCAGTACTTGAACTCGGTGGCGGTGTATTCGAAGTGCTTTCAACAAACGGTGATACACACCTCGGTGGTGATGACTTTGACCAAGTTATTATCAACTGGCTTGCCGATGAATTCGAAGCAGAACACCACGTTGACCTTCGTAAAGACCCTATGGCATTGCAACGTCTTAAAGATGCAGCTGAAAAAGCTAAAATCGAACTTTCAAGCACCACATCTTCAGAAATCAACTTGCCGTACATTATGCCGGTAAACGGTATTCCACAGCACCTTGTTAAGACTCTTACTCGTGCTAAGTTCGAACAACTTGCAGATAGCCTTATCAAAGCAACTGTCGTACCTTGCGAAAAGGCACTTAAAGATGCCGGCTTGCAGCCAAGCGATATCGATGAAGTAATCCTCGTAGGTGGTTCAACACGTATCCCTGCAGTACAAAATATCGTAGAAAAATTCTTCGGCAAGACACCTTCCAAGGGCGTTAACCCTGACGAAGTAGTAGCAATAGGTGCAGCATACCAAGGCGCATCAATGTCAGGTAACCAAAGCTTCAAAGACGTAGTACTTCTTGACGTAGTACCACTTTCAGTAGGTGTTGAGACCCTCGGTGGCGTTATGACGAAACTTATCGAAGCAAACACCACAATACCTACTCGTAAAAGCGAAGTATTCTCTACAGCCGCTGATAACCAGCCTTCAGTAGAAATCCACGTACTTCAAGGCGAACGTCCAATGGCAGCAGACGACAAGACCCTCGGACGTTTCCACCTCGATGGTATCGCTCCTGCACGCCGTGGTATTCCACAGATTGAAGTAACCTTTGAAATCGATGCAAACGGTATCCTTAACGTATCTGCAAAAGATAAAGCAACCGGTAAAGAGCAATCAATCCGTATTGAAGCATCAAGCGGTCTTTCTAAGGAAGAAATTCAACGTATGAAAGACGAAGCACAAGCAAACGCTGCTGCTGATGCTCAGCAAAAGGAACGTGTAGATAAGCTTAACCAAGCAGACTCTATCATCTTCCAGACTGAACAACAACTTCAAGAACTTGGCGACAAGATTCCTGCAGACAAGAAGTCAATGATTGAAAGCGCACTTAACAAGCTTAAAGATGCTCACAAGAATCAGGACGTCAACGCTATCGATGCCGCAATCAAAGAGTTGCAAACTGTATTCGGTCAAGTGCAACAAGACATTCTTAATGCACAGCAACAAGCCGGTGCTGCAAACCCGGGTGCAAATGCAGGCGGTAACGCAAACGGTAACGCAGGTAACAACGGCAACGATAACAATGTAACCGATGTTGACTTCGAAGAAGTGAAGTAAGACACTCTGTTATCTGAATAAATAAAAAAGCCGAGTGGCGGAATCCAAAAGATTTTGTCACTCGGTCTTTTTTTTTATTATCACTGTCCGATAGACAGCCATGCGATACTAATTATGGATATTCAGTAAATAGTTAACTAATTGTTTGGCAGAGTCTTAAATAATTGTAACTTTACAAAGCCCCCCGTTACACCCGTCACGGGCTTATTCGGGGGTAATTCCTAAAAAATTTCAAGCAATGAAGTTACAAAAAATATCTGACATAGAATTATACTTTACAGAATATGATTATCTGCAACTTTTTTCTAAAAGTTTCCCATTTACCGAGCTTGGTCGCATTTATGAGTTACTGCCATTGAAAGAAATGGCTGCGTCATCACAATTGCCAAAGAAACATCCACAAGGAAATACACAGATGTTCCCTCCTGAAGGCGAGAATGAACCGAAGACCGTATCAACTGCACGGCGTATAATAGGCAACCTCAGAACCACCGTAATGGAAGGCAGTTTCGGCATTCACATAGCCAACGCAGCCACACTTGCTGCACGACAGCAAGCCTCCGAAACGGACCGCAAAGAAAAAAAACGAACGTGACACAAAATTTTTCAATTTCAAGTCTCAGTTTTCAAATTGAGACCGACTCTTCATACCTAATTTTGCAAAATTCAGCAATTTTAAACTCACGAGAAATCTATATTTGCATATTGAATCAATTTTTTCAGAGTTTTTCAAACCTAAGACTGTTAACCGATATTTTTTGAGTGCATTAACTGAAACTCCCTATATAACATATTAAAACTCAGATATTACAATAGTTACGCCGATCTTATTCAAATTTTCGCTATATTCTCGATCCACGCAAAGAGAATCTCTCTTTAATATTCTTTCAAAAAACATATATCAAAGTTACACAGCACGAGGCTGCAATCGAAGTAGTTGATACTAAAAGAGGATTGCACCTGTCGGCGCAACCCTCTTTGTAATATTGCAAGTTAATTGCAATCGAGATTAAGAATCAATTTATTTGATAAGCACTTTCTGTGCATCTTTACCCTGTACGCGAACGTAGATACCAGGTGTAAGATTTTCAGCAGAAACTTGGATACCTTGTAAATTGTAGTAGTAAACAGGAGCATCGTTAACTGCTTCGTCTGCATCAATAACGCCTACACCTGATACACCTGAGATGATGTTGTCCTTAGGAGCAGGAGTTGATACTGAAGGATTAAGTTCAGCAAGTGAGTAAACGTTGCATGTTTGTGACTCACGACCATAGTAATATAAGTTACCTGCGTAGTCGAAACGTGCTGTTGCCCATGAAATATTAGGAGTAGCGATTTCGTATCTCTTAGTGATAGAAGGAGTACCGTCATTCCAAACAACGTCAGCGATGATAATCTTGCTGTCGCAAGTACCGATAGCAAGAACTTTACCGTCACGGCTGATTGCTATTGCACTGTTGCAAGAGTTAATCCAGTCTTTGTTAGCTTCGTCAGCAGAGTTGAGTTTTTGTTCGTTGTCAGTTCCCCAATATGCAAATCCCGGACAGCCGTAAGTGTTGTTACCTGCTGAGCGAACTTGTGAGATGAAGTAACCATCACCGAAGCCAACCATATCACAGTTTGTGTTAAGCATTGCGCCACCAACACCTGTTGCAACCGGTGCTTCTGTTACTAACCAAGAGTTACCTACGTCGTAACGTACAACGCGGTTTGCAGGAGCGATTGAGGTATCGTGGTCTTCAGAGAATGAATATACTTTAGTATTTTCACCTGTACCAACAACACAAATACCTGATGTACCACCACCGAGGTTTACACCATTGTAGATATAAGCACCTGCACTGTTTTTCTCACCTGCGAAGAATGGTTTAACACCTTCTCCTACATTCATCGGGTCAAAGTATGTGATACCACATGCTGCATCACCCCATGCTGCGAACATAAATTTACCTTCACGTTCAGCACCGCGGAATGGGTCAGATTGGTTACCTGTGCTCCAAAGTGAACTGCCTTTGAAGAGTTTGTCACCAACTTTGGTGCCTTGCGGGTCATACAAGTCAACACCTGCTGCTTTACCTTGAGAGATTGCAACATAACCGAATGAAGCTTGTTCAGGGTCTGTAATTGCAAGAACAGAACCACGAGCAAGAGTTGGCAATGAATAAGACTTAGATACACCGGCAACTGCGTTAGACTTGCTGTTTACAACAACTTCCCATGTGTATTGAGCATCTTCCTGAAGATCTGCTCTATCAAATTCAAATGAGTGTTCACCCTTAGTGTTCGCAAGAGCATAAGTAAGTTTATCTTCTTCAGTACCACCAACTTTTGACAATACAAGAGAAGCACTTACAGCTTCATTAGTAAGACCATAGTTAACGGCTACTTTATCTTCGTTTGTAGTAGCGTTAAGACCGTAAGCGTATGCAACAGGATTAACTGGTTGTTCTACGCCTTCAGTAGTAAAGTAACTGATTTTACCGTCGCGAACGAGAGCAAGATTGATGTAAGCAGCCTTAACATTACCTTCATCGTCAGTTTTAACAGATACATTACCTACTGTAGCAGCAGGAGCATCAAGTGCTGAAGCAATAGTACCTTCAGTTATAACAACTGCAGGACTGTTAACTCCATTAGTAATATCCAAGATAGTGACACCACCGTTAGCATTACCACTGTTCAATGGAACTGCCACGAGACTGTGACCTGACATACGGAATGCAGATGCACGAGCGATGTTTGCAGTGTTATCAGCACCTGTAGTAACACCTGAAGGATTAGTAAATTCTACAGAGTAAGCAGGCATATTAGGAGATGTTACGATATAGTGGTCTGCATCAAGAGGAGAAGTAGTGAATGTGAAACCTTCACCAAGTGTCTTCTTATTAGCCCAACCGCCATTATTGTTAAGTTTGCTTTCAGATGCTAATGCACCATCGATGATAGCGTAGTGGTTGAAGAACATATTACCTGAACCATACCAAGACTCAGCAGTAGTGATAAGTTCACCCTCTGTAGTAGTGCCTGAGTAAGCCATAGATTCACCTACGTATGCTTTGTACATATTACCTGAAAGTAAGCTGCTGAACCATTTTTGCGGTTCACCTGCAGGAAGACCTGTAGCCTCGTCGTTAGCCCATTTGTAAACATTGAACTCACCGCGAGTTTCTTCAGGATCGGTGTCTTCACGGTCAAGACCTACTTGAGCGTCAGAGAAGTGGCAAAGTTCCTTTGCACATGCGATAAGAACACCGTCGGCAGAAACTTGGATATCAGCTACATTAAGCTCTGAACCTTCAGTGCCGTTTGTAGAAACTTCTGTTACACTTTGATCAGCAGGATCAAATACTACAATAGTAGGATTAGGTTTTTGAGCCCTGTCAAGAGCGAGAATGTAAAGTTTACCATTGTAGTTAACAACACGACGAACATTTTTGCCTGCGAGTTGAGGGATTTCCAAGTTTTCAAATTTAGCATTGAACTTGTAATCATCACCTACAAGGATACCTTTATTATTTTCACCAACAAGGTCAGGATAGTTTTCGTAAATGATAGTAGGAGGAGTCCAGTTTTCATTTACCATAGTAGCTGTAGGATATACAGTTTCTGCAGCCTTAACAGTTACGGCAACAGGATCACATGGCAAGTATTCAGGACAAGAGAATTCAAGAGTGTAATCACCCGGTTGAACGCCTTCAAATACGAATGCACCATTATAATAGTTATCAGTAGTATAAGTAGCAACTACGTTTTCACCTTGCTTAAGAGTTACAGTAGCACCATTAAGCGGCTTGTAAGCATCGGCAGTAGTGATATTCGGTTTATAAGCAGCATCAGTGAATTTCTCGTGTTCATCGCGAACGATACCGTAGATAGTACCTGTGCTTTCTTTTTGAAGACCGAAGTAGTCAGCAATACCGCGAGCGTAAGCGTAACCTTCAACATCGCAAACGTTCCAGTTCATAGCACGGTGACGTGCAGGCTGATAAGTGTGGAAGTAACCTTCAACGAGGAATCCCGGTACGTGATGTTTTAACACGCCGAGGTAACCTTTAGCAGGACCGTAAGTAGGATCCGTACGAGTAGAAGAACCGCCATAGAAACTAATATCACCGCGAAGGTTCATATTTGTCATAGAATAGTAAGTCCACATCATGTGTTCATTACCGAAAGCGTAAGGCCAGCACTTACTTGCCATATCCTTTGAAGTAGTCTGATGTTCTACAGTCACACCGTCATCAGCGTGTAAGTCATCATAACCGCGATAAAGGAAAAGAGGATAGTTTGTATTAGTACCTTCAGTAGCAGCATTTGAGTGAATTGAAATAAACATATCAAAGTTGTTTGCATCCACTTCAGCACAAATTTCAGAAAGGTTACGGTTGTAAATATAAATATCCTCAGGAACAGTCTTACCATCGTTGATAAGTTGGTTTGCAGTACCATTATCATCGTAATACGGACCATTCTTTACACGAGACATAACGATGTTGTTACTCATATCACGAGCAGCACCTACTTGACCTGCAGCACCTGTCTGATTAAGAGTGCGGTCGAACTTGAGTCCGTAAGAAATAAGTTTTTCCAATACACCGAAACCTTTTTGAAGGTCAGTATTTGACTCGAAGAAAGATAATGTATCAGTATTTGCGCGTGAATACGCACCGTGACCAACGAGAGTACAAGGACGGTCGTCCGGAGTCCAACCACCGTGACCCGGGTTGATGTAAACACGTAATTCGTCAGCAGTCTTTGCACCAACTGAGAATGAAGTAGCGGCTAATGCCAAAGCCGACATTAATATAAACTTTTTCATATTGACGAATTATTTAGTAAGAGTAATCATATAAAGTTCACCTTCAGGTGTAGTAAATGCGATACGGCTGCCATCTGCACTTGCAGACGGATATTGAGCCTTTACATTAGTACCTGTAATAGTCTGAGATACACCTGTTGTAAGGTCAAAAACTCGAAGTGAAGATGCAGTAACTTGCTGAGCAAATCCTTCTACTTCGTCCATACCTACGAGGCGGTTATTACCTGCCCAAACAGCTGCACGGAGAGCGCCTACACGCTGCACGTTGCTACCGTCAAGATTGCAAACGAAGCAACCTGCGCCAACACACCAGTAAACGACTTTCTTACCGTCAGGACTGATAGACGGCCAGATGTATGAGCCGCGTCCCTGCGGGTCAATAGTCTTGGTTTTACCATTGACGGTGATGTCAAGGTGACCGTAATTAATAGATGCAACAGCACCGCTTACAGCCTTAGAACCATTAAGGCTCTTTGTTCTGATTTTGCCGTTTTCAACAGCAGTAACAGAAGAACCGTCAATACCTACACCTGAATTAAGATTACGGGAAGCCTTTACAAGTGTAGAAACTTGCTTTGTAAGTACGTTTGCACTTTGCAATGAAACGTAACGAAGATGATTAGTGCGATATTCCGGCTTGCAGAATACTACATTTTGACCGTCGGCGGTAAGACGCAAATTATATGCATCTTTAACATTCGCAACTTGGGCAGTAGTACCGTCAGGATTGATTTTCACAATACCCTTGGAAGCGGATTGTGCCACTACGAATTCGCCATCGGCACTGATGACAGGCTTGTCAATAGTGACATTAGTGTTAACGCGCTGAATACTCTGCACGTTTACTAACTGCGCACTCATCGACAACGAAACCAACATCAAAGCGACTGTGTAAAAAAACTTTTTCATAAAGTTATTGATGGTTAGTTTTTAATGGTTTATAATTAGGGGTAAAAAATTTATGAACAAACAATTACCGAAACGCAAACCGCAGCTCGCATACGGCTATGTTATATTTCTTCTTGAATTGTATTATTATCTATTGTCTTTTGTATTGAATTTTGTTAGTCAAAAATACCAATAATAATGATAACTGAGTATAAAATTAACCATTTTAACACTCAATAACACGGATTTACAATAATAACAGCCGTATATGTCAGTTATATTGATGAAATTTTCATCAAGTCGTCTTCAAAAGTATCTCGATTGATAGCACGATTTCTTAATCGGTTTCTGTAAGCATAGATAGTGTTTACGGAGTAATTAAGCATCTGTGCCACTCTGCTTGAATCTTCAAGTCCGAGACGAATAAAGGCGAGAATACGCAAGTCTGTGTTTAATTTTTCTCCTTCAAGTAGTTGAATCTGCTTGTCCGGAAGAAGAAGTGCATTTACGGACTCTACGAATGAAGGATATATGTGTAAAAATGCCTCGTCAAATATTTCATAGAACTCTTTACTCTGCTCTTCGATGAATTTACCGGACTTTGTGATTTTGGCAAGGTCCTCTGTTTTACCACTGGTGATTTTACGCTCTACCATCTTGTTAAAAGAAGTAAGTTTACTCATATAGACGGTGCAAAGATTGATGAACTGGCTTAAGTAAATTTCCTTTACTCTGTTTGCACCCTCCAGGTGTCCTTGAAGCACAGTCTTGCGGTTTACTTGAATTCGAAGATTAATCAATAGTGATACCACTACTATCAAGAGCAATGCAGCGATAATAAATGCGACTGTCAATATTTGCATTGATTCTCTTGCCTGTGCCGTATGTGCTTTTTCTATTATAGGCAGAGTAGCCGATGTCTCAAGCACCCGCATGGAGGCATTACACTCCACTGCATTTTCAAGCGCAGCCGAGAGGTACATATAAGCTCTGTCCAAATCGCCTTTCTCAAAAAGGTGCATACCCAAGAGCTGCAAAGAAGTGATTTCAAGTGTTGCGGACTTTACATCGGAAATTGCAGATAATGCAAGGTAATAAGTATAAGCTTTTTCATCGGAAAAAGCCTGAGCTATCAATGCCAACCCGTGCCCTGCCCTTGCTCTGATATTGCTGCTTTCCGGTTCGTTATCCATTAAGTCCTTGAGCATGACAGTAGCTTTATCGTAATCTTTGAGAGAAAAATAGTACTCAGCTTCATGGTATTTTTTTAGAGGAGAATCATTGCTGAGTTTAGAACAAAGTTCCTTTTGGAATGTTTTGGTTTTACTTTTCCAGAGCGCAGCCACTTCCGGTTGATCCGCATAAGAAGATACAACGTAACTTGACATCTGAGTGGCAGCTTTAAGGTACTCAATATACATATTGTCCGACATACCTGCAGTGTCAATTTTTTCAAATAATTCTATTGACTCCACGGCTTTGCCTGCAAGTGGTAAATACGTAATGTATTTAAGCAGAAAATGAGTTGCCATAGTATCATTTTTTATTTCATTGGAAAGAGTATATCCTTTTTTCAAATAGAATAGTGTGGAATCATTATCGTAAGCGGCAAAAGCATCGGCAAGGTTCATAGTAAGATTTATACGGTTCTCTACAGAATCGTTTTCAGTATTCTCACAAAGAGACTGTTCTATACTCTGAATACGTGCCTCACGCTCTTTCTTATAGACGTCACGTCTGTTTAATTCTTTATCAAGATTCTGCAATGCGCGCTTAACGTCACTGTCGTTTATAGACATTGACTTTGCAGCATATCCGGTAAGTGCTGCAAAAATAAAGGCTACTAATAAAAGGTATCTATTTTTCATGGTCGGGAAAAGTTTGTAAACGGTTTCACATCACCTTGACATAGTATCATCAAGCATCTGTGTCCTGTATCATTAACTGAAAGTGATTGGTCAATAAAAAATTTTTCAAGCTGATAATAATTCAGTAAATTAAATCTCTCATAATCTGTTTTAAGGAAAGAATCGTCAACTACAGCCAGCGTATCGTCAATGAAAACAGTATGCTCGGTTTCTCCGCTGAAAGATAAAAATTCAAAAGTTCCGTCACCAGTTTTTTTTACCAACACGAGACTGCGGATATCACCGTTGAGGATCAGCCTTCGCACGAGCAAGCATACGTTCTCGCAAACCACTTTTTTCATCGTCAAGTTTCTTTTGAGAGTCAATACCGAAATTGAATCGTCGCTGATTAAATCTACGTCTATAATCAAGTTCCGTTACGCGATTACGGATTAAGGAAACGGAATCAACGTAAATCTCTTCATCGTTATGAATATTGAACTCTGCATAACCATAGAGCGCAACCGGAGTCCGAAGACTATCAATTACCATCGTCATCTTAGTCCAACCGTCATCAGCAATTTCCTCACTTTTGTATTCAGCAGTCTTATCTTCGTAAGCTATCACCATAGTCCATTTAGCAGGAGAAAGACGATTAAAAGTTTTCATCTGCCAAGTGTAACTGTCACCGGGTTCCCAATTCTCGTCTTTTTCAAGATAGAATGTAAGGAATTGCGAAGGGCTCTTTTTATTTATTACATAGTAACTGCTTTCAGTCCAAGTATTCACGGAATCTCCGATAAGTGAAAGAGAAGCATTAAGTGAAGCATTTGAATTAGCCACTTCTTTCTCAAGCTCGGCAATCACGTCATCGTAAACTTCAAGATAGTCCTCGATGTGCATTCCGTACCACACCATCGTAGTGTCAAACTCCTCCTGAGTTATACCATGTTTTGCTAAAATTGATTGCTTATACGCAGCACGAGCGGAATCCATACGAAAATCACGGAAATTAATATCCGTATATGCTTCTCCCTTGTGTATATCCACAAGTAATGACACAAAATCATCGTGAGATAACACACCTCCCTTATCAGAACATGACATCAGGAGAATAAACACGAATAAAACTCCTATTACGTATATCTTCCTCATACTTTTTCAGTTTCAGTATCCTCACTCTTAGATGTAAGGTCATTAATCTGAGAACTATAGAAAAATATCACCATTGCGATGCCTACAGAAATGGCAGCATCAGCAATATTAAATACAGGCTGGAAAAATAAAAAATTGTCTCCTCCTACAAACGGCACCCAATCCGGCCAATTAAAACTGAACAATGGGAAATAAAGCATATCCACCACCTTTCCATAGAAAACGGGGGCATATCCGCCTTCAGCCGGCATCATTTGGGCAATTTCCGGAGGATACGGGTCGTTAAACAGTTGACCGTAAAATATCCCGTCAATATTATTACCCATAGCACCGGCAATAATAAGCGACAGACTTATCAAAAAACCTAATTTAAGCCTTGGATTATCCTTAATTTTCCATATATAGTAAATACCGATAAATGAAACGATTAAGCGAATCAGCGTTAGAAAAATCTTACTGCCTATTTCCATTCCGAATGCCATACCGTTGTTTTCAATAAACAGTATTTTAAACCATGAAGTGACGTCAACACTTTCACCAAGGTAAAAGTGAGTCTTGACATACAACTTCGTTGCCTGGTCAATAAAAATAATTACAAGGATTATTATCAGCGCGAGTAAACCTCGGTTTCGTTTCATTTATCGTATATTTTCTAATTGCTTAATTAGTGATTACCTGATATTTTTTGGTCAACGCTAAGTGTAGCATGCGGAACTGCGCGGAGGCGTTCTTTAGGTATTAACTTTCCGGTCTGACGGTCAATACCGTATGTTTTATTTTCAATACGCATCAATGCAGCCTTTAAATGCTGAATAAACTTTGCTTGGCGTTGTGCCATACGGCAAGCCTCTTCCTTTCCGTTCGTTACAGCACCCTCTTCAAGAGCTTTAAACGTAGGAGATGTATCAACAGTATCATTGCCGTGTTCATTGGACATATCTGCCATAATACTATCGTACTCGGATTGAGCCTTGGCGAGTTTTGCAAGAATCAACTCTTTAAATTCCTGCAACTCTTCATCAGAATAACGCACTTTTTCACACATAGTAACTTAATCTTTATTTATGTAGATTAATATTTACATCTACCTTTATTTCATCTATTTCAAGTTTTTCATCTTCCTTAGGTGCCGCGATTTCGCCGATTTTCACTGAATCTGCAAGTACTTGAGTTGCAATATATTCTTTATAATCCTCAATAGCATCATCTGTAAACTCATTGTGGGCAAAGATAATGTCAATGCGGTCTGTGATTTGATAGTCACGAGACTTACGGATATTCTGAATACGATTAATCAAATCGCGTGCAATACCTTCCTTGCGAAGTTCCGGAGTTACGGTCACGTCAAGTGCTACTGTGATACTACCGTCATTAGCGACCAGCCAACCGGGAATATCCTCAGAAATAATTTCTACGTCAGACGTTTCAATAGCGCACTTATTTCCGTCAATATCAAGATTTATCACTCCTTCACGTTCAAGTTGTGAAATCTGAGATTGTGACAATGCTTGAATTGCGACAGCTACTTGTTTCATAGCCTTGCCGAATTTCGGACCGAGCTTTTTGAAATCAGGTTTAACACGTTTAACAAGCACACCGTTATCGCCATCTACGAGTTTTAATTCCTTGACATTAAGTTCATTAAGAATCAAGTCCTTCATTGCCTCAATAGCCTGTTTTTGTTTTTCATCAATAGCTGGAACCATAATAGCAGTAAGCGGCTGACGTACTTTCAAGTTCGCTTTACGTCGCAATGCAAGAGTCATGGAAGTGATTTCCTGAGCAATGTGCATACGGTTTTCAAGTACCTTGTCAATAGCTTTTTCGTCTGCAGTCGGGAATTTAGCGAGGTGAACTGACTTTTCATTACCTTCAGTTACAGAAGTCAAGTCAAGGTAAAGTTTATCAGCGAAGAATGGTGAAACAGGAGCCATCAGCAATGCTATCGTTTCAAGACAAGTGTAAAGAGTCTGGTAAGCAGACAATTTGTCCTTCGTCATCTCACCACCCCAGAAACGTTTACGGTTCAAGCGTACGTACCAGTTACTCAAGTTATCGCCTACGAAATCATTAATTGCACGAGCAGCCTTAGTAGGTTCGTAATCCGCAAGAGCGGCATCAACGTCCTTAATAAGAGTGTTAAGCAATGAGATAATCCAACGGTCAATTTCAGGACGTTCGCTTAAAGGAACTTCAGGCTGTGAACCATCGAATTTATCTACGTTTGCGTACAGTGCAAAGAATGAATATGTATTGTAAAGTGTAGAGAACAATTTACGTGAAACTTCCTGTACACCTGCCGTATCAAACTTCAAGTTTTCCCATGGAGATGAGTTTGAAATCATATACCATCTGACAGGGTCTGAACCGAATTTCTCAATAGTCTCAAATGGATTTACGGCATTACCGAGACGCTTTGACATCTTATTGCCGTCTTTATCAAGAACAAGTCCATTTGAAATTACAGCCTTGTACGCTATAGTGTCAAATACCATACCTGCTATCGCATGCAATGTGAAGAACCAACCGCGAGTCTGGTCAACACCTTCTGCGATAAAGTCTGCCGGATAAACTTCACCATTATCGAAAGCTTCCTTATTTTCAAAAGGATAGTGGATCTGAGCGTATGGCATAGAACCACTGTCGAACCATACGTCAATAAGATCAAGTTCACGCTTCATCGGCTTTCCTGAAGCTGACACGAGAACAATATCATCAACGTAAGGACGGTGTAAATCTATTTTTTCATAGTTTTCCTTAGAGTAATCACCCGGCACGAAACCTTTATCCTTATAAGGATTAGACTTCATAAATCCTGCTTTTACTGACTTTTCAATTTCATCATAAAGCATAGCTACGCTGTCAATACAAATCTCTTCAGAACCGTCTTCAGTTCTCCAGATTGGCAACGGAGTACCCCAATAACGGCTGCGTGACAAGTTCCAATCCTGAAGATTTTCAAGCCACTTACCGAAACGACCTGTACCTGTTGATTCCGGTTTCCACTTGATTTGCTTATTAAGCTCCATCAGTCGTTCACGGACAGCTGTAGTCTTAATAAACCAACTGTCAAGAGGATAATAAAGCACAGGCTTGTCAGTACGCCAACAGTGAGGATAATTGTGAGTATGCTTTTCAATCTTAAAGACTTTATCATTAGCCTTAAGATACATACAGATTTCTATATCAAGTGTTTCGTCTTTATCTGTCTTGTTCGGGTCGTAAGCATTCTTAACGAATTTACCTTCCCACTTCTTGTATTCATCAACATCAACCATAGTTTCCACAAACTTAGGGTCAAGGTCAGACAACAAGAAGAATTTACCTGTCAAGTCAACCATCGGACGGATATTACCGTCTTTGTCGATAAGATGCAATGGTGGAATTCCGTTTTGGCGTGACACACGTAAGTCGTCAGCACCGAAAGTACCTGCAATATGCACGATACCGGTACCGTCTTCTGTTGTAACATAGTCTGCCGGAATTACACGGAATGCACCTTCACCCGGATTGACCCACGGGAGAAGTTGCTCGTATGTCATACCTGCGAGTTCAGAACCTTTGTACTGCGCAACAACTTCGTAAGGAACGAGTTTATCACCTTCCTTGTAATCGCTCAGCGACAATTCTGCTGCCTTTGGATTAAAGTAAGCCGCCATACGAGATTCTGCAATAACTACTGTAATAGGCTTGCCTGAATAAGGATTATAAGTGCGAACTACGTTGTAAACAATATTCGGACCAACTGCAAGAGCCGTATTTGAAGGCAAAGTCCAAGGAGTAGTGGTCCAAGCGAGGAAATAAGCAGTACCCCATTCTGCAAATACGCCGGCAGGATTACAAATCTTGAATTGTGCGGTACATGTAGTATCCTTTACATCACGGTAACACCCCGGCTGATTAAGTTCGTGAGAACTTAGTCCTGTACCTGCAGCAGGAGAATACGGTTGAATAGTATAACCCTTGTAGAGGTATCCTTTGTCATAGATTTGACGGAGAAGCCACCATACTGTCTCAATATATCTGTTATCGTAAGTGATATAAGGATTTTCAAGGTCAACCCAATATCCCATTGAGTTTGTCAAGTTTGTCCATTCACGAGTATATTTCATCACCTCGCGACGACAAGCGGCATTATAATCATCAACAGAGATTTTTTTACCGATATCTTCCTTCGTGATTCCAAGACTCTTTTCAACACCGAGTTCCACAGGTAATCCGTGAGTATCCCAGCCTGCTTTACGCTTAACTTGGAAACCTTTCATCGTCTTGTATCTACAGAAAATATCCTTTATTGTACGTGCCATAACGTGATGAATTCCCGGCATTCCGTTTGCTGATGGAGGACCTTCAAAAAACACGAAAGAAGGGCAACCTTCACGTTCCGACATACTTTTTTCAAAAAGATTTTCTGCATTCCATTTAGCCAAAACCTCGTGGTTTATAGCAGAAAGGTTAAATCCATTATATTCGTTAAACTTTTTCATTAGTTGATTTCTTAAAAATTATATGCAAAGTTAACAAAATTAAGTCACTTTTATGTAATAAATTACTATAAAAATGACTCTAAGTTTTGATTAGGTTATTTGATTTCAGACGGGGTCAACATCATAAACTACTACGCAACGGCGAACATCAGCATCTGCACACAATTCTTCGTATGCCTCACGGATTATCGTTTTGACCTTCTGCATTGATGCTGTCACTTCCACTTTGAGCATCATTCGGCGTATGTACCACGTTGCTATTTTGTCAATTACAGGGCGTTCAGGCTGCGAAATTCTGTTACCGAAAAGTTGCCTGAACTTTGCAGCAAAAATATTTGCAACTCTTTCCACTGTCCTCACTTCCTTATGCTTGATTTGGATTATGATAATGCGAGTAAACGGCGGATAGTAATATTTCTGTCGTTCCGCTAATTCTTGCTTGTAAAATCCCAAATAATCATGAGTTGTAACGTATTTTATCACAGGGTGTTCCGGGTGAGTTGTCTGAACAATGACAATACCGGTGCTGCCCTCTCTGCGCCCTGCTCTACCTGCCACTTGACTTATCATATTAAATGCACGCTCAGCGGAACGGAAATCAGGGATATCAATCATAGTGTCGGCGTTCAGTACACCCACAACAGTCACATTGCCGAAGTCAAGTCCTTTTGTCACCATTTGCGTTCCAACAAGGATATCCGCCTTATGAGAGGAAAAATCCGAAATAATTTGGTCGTAAGAATTTTTATTACGCGTAGTATCAAGATCCATCCGAAGAATTTTTTTACCTTCAAAATTCTTACCCACTTCATCTTCAATTCTCTCCGTTCCGAAGCCGTAAATTTCAATAGCCGGTTGCTTGCAGACGGGACAAACGTTCGGCAAAGTCTTCATCGCACCGCAATAGTGGCAAACGAGCATACCCGATGTGCGGTGGTAAGTCATTATCACATCGCAATAGTCGCACTTAGGTGTCCAACCGCACATTTTACACTGCGGATGCGGCGCATATCCTCTCCTATTCTGAAAGAAAATAACTTGATTACCTGCATCAAGTGCCTGCCGTGACACTTTTATTGTCTCTAAAGCAAATGGAGAAACGTATTCTTTCTTTTGCCTTGCTTTTATTATATCAATAACTTTTATCTGAGGAAGTTTTGCTCCGGAATATCTGTCAAAAAGCTCTACAAGTCCGAACCTGCCGGTTTCTGCCTTATAGCGAGTCTCTATACTCGGCGTAGCACTGCCTAATAGCGTCTTGGCTCCATGCATTTTTGCAAGCACCATTGCCACGTCACGACCGTTATAACGCGGTGCCGGGTCAGACTGTTTATAACTCGGCTCATGCTCTTCATCTACAATCACCAGACCGAGATTTTTAAATGGCAAAAAAACTGCGGAACGAGCACCTATCACCACGCACGGATCACTGCCTTCAAGCAATTTCTTCCATACATCAACTCGCTCATTATCAGTAAATTTAGAGTGATAGATAAGTACTCTTTTACCAAACACTGCTTGCAGACGGCGAGTAAGCTGAGTGGTAAGTGCAATTTCAGGAACAAGATAGAATGCGAGCTTGTGTTCTTTTAACACATAGTCAATGAGATGAATATAAATCTCGGTCTTTCCACTTGCCGTAACTCCGTGAAGAAGTGTCACATTATGGTCAATCCAGGATTTATGTATTTTATCAAGTGCTACAGCTTGTGCTTCACTGAGTCTTGGCAACGGCTTGGTGCTTGCCCCGTTAAAACTGAATCTGTTTATTTCCTTCGTGTACTGCGAAATAATACCTTTTGCCAACATTGCTCTCAGAATAGCGATGCTTTCTCCTGCTCGAGATAAAAGGGCTTCTCGCTCTACCTCCTTCGGTTCGTCACTACACCGGAGCATCTTTGACATTTCAAGCAGTGCGAGAAGAAATTTTTCCTGTTTCGGGGAACGCTTAACAGCTGCGAAAGCCTCCTCAACACCCATAGCGAGTTTTACATAATTCACACGCTTGGGTTTATACCTTTCATTAAGTCGCTCTGAAACGATTACTGCGTTTTTTTCAAGCAGACTTTTGATGACCGGAGATAAATTATGCTTGTCAACGGCTTTTTCAAGTGCTGAAATGGTCATTTTGCCATGCGAAGACAGCAATGCCACTATAACCTTCTCTATATCAGACAATCTATCGTCTAATGATTCCTCGTAATCGTCATTAAACTCTATGACGCTTTCACTTTCAATGACAAGACCTGACGGGAGCGCAGCCTTATATACATCGCCGATACTGCACAAATAGTAATCCGCTATCCAAGACCATAATTTTATCTGAGGATGACAAACCACGGAATTAGAATCCAGCAAAAGCAATATCGGCTTTACGTCAAAGTTTCCTTGCAACTTGAACGGAAAACCGACTACTATTGCGGTGTAAAACTTTTTTTTACCGAACGGGACTATTACGCGGGAGCCTATAACGACTTTATCTTGATAATCATCAGGTATTTCATACGTAAATGTAGTATCAAGAGGCAGCGGCAATATTACTTCAGCATATCGGCTCATTTGCTATAAATTCCGGATAGAAATTTATTGTAGTTTTTGCTTTACAACTTCTGTCAAATCTTCCACTTCGACGCCCTGGAAAAGTGGTGCATCAATAGGGAAAATAAATGTAAAACCAAGTTCTTCGCCTACTTGACGGATAGCATCTTTGACACGTACTTTAATAGGGTCAACAAGCTGATTTTCTTGACGTTGCAAATCATTTTCAGCAGTTTCGAGGAATTGTTCCGCACGCTTTTGCAGATTTTGTATTTCCTGTACTCTTCTCTGTTTAATGGATTCCGGAGTGGAAGCCGTATTTATAGTCTGGTAATCCTCGAATTTACGATCAATATCCTCTGACATCTTTTTATACTCCTCGTTGTAGCGATTAGACGTCTCTTGGAGTTGAAGTTTGACAAGATTATACTCTGATAATGACTCAAGAATGTTCTGAAAATCCACAACACCGAATTTTGACTGACCGAAAACAGATGATGCGGCTAATATACAAATGAAAAGTAAAAACTTGCGTAGCATAGGGGTAAATTAATTAGGTTGAATATATTTTCAAAGTAAAAAAGGTCGCCGAAAGCACTTTATGCCCTGACGACCTTAAATATATTTTTTTAAAAATTTATTTTGCAGGAGCAGAAATTTTTTCTTTAACGAGACTGTTGATGTTAACAACATCAGCACTCATATATATAGCTGCTGCAAGAGGAATAATGATAGTAAAACCTTTTTCCTGACCAACGGCTTGTGCTGCTTTCTGAACCTTATCGTAGATAGGAGCCATTAATTGATATTGTTGTTGGCGAAGGTCTTTATCGTAAGTTTCAGCGTGTTGTTGAATCTTTTGATACATCTCGTTGAGAGATTGTTCGTGGCGTTGGAGGATTGCAGCTGGAGTAGCAGGATCTTCTTTGAGTTTGTTGTACTCGTCAAGTGCCTTTTGACCTTCTTCTTGAAGTTTTTGAATATCTGAATTGTATTTATTTTGAGCCTCTTGGAGAGTTTTTTGCACTTCTGCTGTTTCAGGTGCTTCATTTACGAGTGTCTCAACATCAATAACACCGATTTTTACGGTTTGAGCAGATACTGCTAAAGGAAGTGCAATAAGAATTGCAGCAAGAAATTTCTTAATCATTGTTGTTTATTAAAGTTTAGTTGATATTAGTGTTCTTAAATAATTTTTCTTACTTGTTCTGCAAAGATACATCAATTAATTTGAATATCCTAATTTTGCAAGCACCTCATTTGAAACATCTATTCTCGGAGATGCAAAAATTATGTTTGAAGAAGTGGCTCTGTCAAAAATCGCCTGATAACCTTTTTCTTCTGCAACCTTCTTTACTGCAACGTAAATATCATCACGGATTGGCTGCATAAGTGTCTCACGCTTCTTGTATAATTCTCCTTCCGGACCGAAGTATTTGTATTTGAGTTCACTGGCTTCTTTTTCTTTAGCCACTACTTCTTCTTCTTTCTTTTTCTTCTGTTCGTCAGTCAGAAATACTCTTTCAGCCTGGTAGTTCTTATAAAGCGTTTCAGCCTCACCGGATAGAGTTTCAACTTCTTTCTGCCAACGTTGGGACAACTGATTCAACTGTTCATTTGCCATTTCGTATGACGGAACATTCTTTAAGATATACTCCATATCAATCAGGGCAAATTTCTGAGCACTCATATACGCAACGCACATAAGTGTCGACAGGATAAATAATGAAAGACGTTTCATTTTCTAAAATATTTATTCGTTGAATAATATGTTTTCTTATATGATATTGTTTATCTCAAATGGTTTAATCTTAGAATTCCTGACCGAGGATAAAGTGGAAGTGTGAACCGCCTTTTGTTCCGAATACTTTATCAAAACCGTATGCCCAGTCAATACCCATCATACCAACCATCGGGAGGTAAATACGCACACCGACTCCGGCACTGCGCTTCAGATTAAACGGTGAAAATTCTTTAACACTTGTCCATGCATTACCTGCTTCAAGAAATGCAAGACCGTAAATGGTAGTGGTAGGTTGCAACATGAACGGGAAGTGAAGTTCCATTCCCAAGCGTGAGTAAGCGTAACCTTCACTACCCCACGGTGTAAACTGTCCGTTATCATAACCGCGGAGTGCGATTGTTTCAGTAGCGTAAGTGTAGCTGCCTGTCATACCGTCACCACCTACGTAGAATGTTTCAAACGGTGATTTAAGCCACTTATTATAACTACCGAGAAGACCGAAGTCGGCACGTGTCATAAACACGAGAGTCCACTTTCCGTCAACGTCTGTGAGCGGAGTATAAGTACGTGATTTAAAACGTAATTTCCAATATTCTATCCAACGGTATAATTGTTTCTTTGATTCTGTGGTATTTTCTTTGTAAAGTTTTTCCCAGTTCTTGCCCGGTGAGAAAAGAGATGCAGGCGGAGTGAATGAGAAATTAAGCGAAAATGAAGAACCGCTACGTGTGTAAAGCGGATTATCGGTAGAGTTACGTGCGAGAGTAAGTCCCAATACTACTGCATTTGACGTACCGTTGTTCATATAGTAGAGGTATTCCCAGTTCTTAAGATAATACCAATTGTAAGATAATTCTGCCGTAAAAGTGAAATAGTCATCAGGCCAGCTCAATCGCTTACCGAAACCTACCGTGACACCTGCCATCTGCAAGAACTTGTTAGGGTCGTAAGCATTTTGGATTGAGTTCTGATAATAGTCACTATTGTATCCGTAGTTGTAACCGTAGCCGTAACCTGAGTACAAGTACGGATTTGACCATGTAGAGTTATAATAAGATGAGTTCACACCTGTCTGACGGCTATAGTATGCAGATACTTGAAGTGAGTTCGGTCTTTTACCTCCGAACCACGGGTCAAGGAAAGATATTGAATATGCTTGATAATAACGAGCATTAGTCTGCGCTGAAATGGTAAATGTCTGACCTTCACCCTGGGGGATAAGACCTTTATATGTACTCGGGTGGAAAAGATTTTTTATAGAGAAGTTTGTAAACTTGAGTGACAATTTACCGATAATACCTGTCTGACCCCAACCCATTGAGAATTCTACTTGGTCGTTTGCTTTTGACTGAAGGTTAAACAAAATATCTACAGTACCATTTTCTTCATTAGGCTCAGGACGGATATCCATACTTTCCGGGTCAAAGTGACCTGTCTGAGCGATTTCACGTGCAGAACGCATCAAGTCGTTTTTACTGAACAATTCGCCCGGACGTACACGAAGCTCACGACGAATTACTTTTTCATAAAGGCGGTCATTACCATTAATCACCACTTTATTAATACGTGCCTGAGGTCCTTCGAACATTCTCAACTCAAGGTCAATAGAATCGCCTACAACATTTTTCTCGATTGGCACAAGTTGATAGAACAAGTAGCCGCGGTCCATATACAAGTTCGAAACCGCATCATCATCTTCGCTTGTACGCTTATTGAGTAGTTTCTGATTATAAACTTCACCGGGAGTAATACCAAGCACTGCATTAAGTTGGTCCGTAGTGAATACAGTGTTACCAACCCAATTTATATCGCTGATGTAGTACTTTTTACCTTCTTCAACAGTAATATATACGTCAACTGTCTTTTCATTATATTTTACTACGCTGTCTTTTACGATTTTAGCGTCACGATAACCTTTTTCGTTGTATTTTTCAATAATACGGTTAAGGTCGTCATGATACTCGGATTCAACGAACTTTTTCTGTTTGAAAAGATTACGAAGCGGACCTTTTTCATTAGTCTTCTTCATAGCTCCTTTCACAGCATTGTCGCTGAACACTTCATTCCCTTCAATATATATCTTGTGGACCTTAACTTTTTCGTGTTTGTCAACTTTAATATCTACAATCATATCGTTTTTTACGGAAAGGTCTTCACGAAGGGTAATCTTAACTTCAGCATTACCGAAACCTTTTTCTGCGTAATACTTTTTGATGATAGCCTCAGCCCTGTTAACGATATTTTGGGTAATTTGGTTACCTTTCATAAGTTGAAGTCGCTCCTGAATATCATCTTTCTCGCCCTTCTTCATTCCATAATAATTAATTTCGGAAATACGTGGGTGTGTACGAAGTGATATTACCAACCATACTTCATCACCATACGTTTTTGCCACCTTTATTTGCGCTTGTGAAAACAATCCTTGGCGAATAAGACGGTGAGACGCATTATACAAATCTTGTCCCGGTACTTCAACCTTTTGACCGACCTTAAGTCCGGAAAAGCCGATAATAGTATTATCATCATAGTTCTGCGCACCTTCCACTTCTATCCCGGAAATCTGATAAGTACGCGGCATAGAAGTATAGATAACAGGCGGATTATATATCGTGTCCGTCAACTCCGCCGCTTTTGCCGCAGGTGAGGAAACAAATAAACTCAAGAAAAGTAATATGAACGAAATCTTATTACGCATGGTGTATAATGAAAGATTGGTATTTAAAATCATTTTAATTGTTCACTTGTCAATCCGAAACGTCGTTCTCGGGACTGATATTCTATAATAGCACGGCAGAAATCTTCTTTTGAAAATTCCGGCCAATATTTATCTGTAATGTATATTTCCGAATAAGCTATTTGCCATAGCAAGAAATTACTTATTCGCTTATCTCCGCCTGTACGTATAAGCAAGTCAGGATCCGGCATAAAACACGTTGTAAGATTTTTGCTGACAACGTCATCATTTATATCTGACAGCGACAAACTGCCTTCCGATACCTGCTCCGCAATTTTCTTAACAGCGGCAGTTATCTCCCAGCGAGAAGAATAGCTCAGAGCAAGACATAGAGTAAGTCCTGTATCTTTACTTGTATCTTCAATACACTTGTTAAGTCTGGTCAACGCAAATTCCGGCATACGAGATGTATCACCTATCATCGTAAGTCGTACGTTATTCTTTATCAAATCAGGAGTTTCACGTTCTATTGCAGTGACTATCAAGTGCATTAGTGCATCTACTTCTTCCTTTGGTCTATTCCAGTTTTCCGTAGAAAAAGTATATAAGGTGAGATAACCTATTTTCAGCTCTGATGCAATTTCAGTAATCTGTCGTACTGTTGTTACTCCTTGCACATGTCCGGCAGAACGCTCTAATCCACGAGCCTTTGCCCACCTCCCGTTACCGTCCATTATTACAGCAACGTGACGAGGCACTCTGTTTTTATCAATATTATCTATTAAACTATTCATTAAGGAGTAAACAATTATTTCGTTATTCTACATAGTGGCAAGTGGAACATCTTTCTCCAAACTCATACGTTATAGAAAAAGATATGTTACTGTACCAGTCTGTATTTTTTATAAAAGAACTTTTTATCAAATACATATCAGACAAATTCTTTCCGTCAATCTTGTCACTGAAAGTTTTTGTCATCGCAAACTCAAGCCCCATATTCAGTCTGCGACTCAATTTATATTTAACTCCTACACCGAGCGGGATGTTTGGAGCAAAAGTATTTTCACCGTCACAGGTAGCATACGTAACACCGATGCCTAATGTCATATACGGAGTTATTCTGCTGAGACGCTTATACGTCTCACCGATTCCGTATGGCAAAAAATTAAATTCATATCTTGCACCGAGGTCATACACTCTTGATGAAAACTCATAGTTCTGTCCGCCGGGTAACACATTATCCATATCTGCGGTATTTCCGCTCAGTGAGGTTGTCATAAAGACTCCGCGGAATGCCATTCGAGCATTAGGCAAATAGCGAAAACTTGCACCTGCTGAAAACCCGGGGTGCTTGAATATATTGCTACTGTTCGCCTCACCCAAGTAGCCGCTAATTCCAAGTTGTACGCCTGCGTCAAACTTGTAAGTGGTATCCTGTGCTTTCGCTGCTGAAAGTGCAAATACAATAAATAATATGAATAATATTTTTTTCAAAATCTTAAACTCTATTGTATTGGCTTAAATTCAAGACGGCTGATTGCTCCGCGCCATATAGTATTATATAATGTGTATCGGCTATTCATTCCGCCGAACATATAAATGTATGGTGTTTCCCATTCACTAATCTCCTGAGCCGAGCGTGATACTGCTACAGGCAGTACATACCAGGCAGGAAGTGCGGTTTCACCAATTTCTCTCCATACATCTGAACTGCGTGAAACGGTTGACATAGTCTTTTCACACGTAAAGACTTGGGCACCGAACATACCGGGGATAGTACTCGGCAGCTGGAGTAATTGACCGGCTTTACGCCAATTAAATCCAAGGTCAAGAGAAATATACGTATCTCTATTCATCGTGTTATCATCAATTTTTCCGGCAAAAGCAAGAAGTACTTCTCTTTTCTTTACTGTCCAGTTAGTACTGTCAATACTGCAAGTATAATACGGTACAACACACATTCCTTCTGCAGCACAAATTCGTCTTTTTGTAGAAATATTTGCCCACTTGTTTCCATCGTAAGCCCAAGTGGTATTAACAAGTTTGCCTTCCGCATTTCTTCCGCCTGCCATAATAACTTGTTTTGCAGGACTCCACTTTGTTGAATACTCAAACAACTGGCTTGTACCTATTACAGGGAAGTCGCTGTCAACTTTAGTATCAACTCCCGCCGGATAACTTGTGTAATAATAATCGTTACCAACTCGCTTAACTCCGAGTGCCTGACCGTTGTATCCACCTAAGATATTAATCCATTGGAAACCGTCTGCCTTCTGCCAAGTATTACACTTATCACCTGACTTGTACAAATTTCCTTCGTTATCAAGAATAAAGAACGTGTCATCATTGCTACTGAATTCTTCTACTGCCGGAATAAAAGGAAATGCAACGCTTTCAAGGTTCCAATTTGCTTCAGGCTGTTTTGTACTTGCGAGGCAATATTGTTCGCCATTTGAAGTAAGACAATAAAAAGTATCACCTTGTTTTACAGTTTTCTGAGCAGCAGGAACATTAAAAGAAGATGGTAAATTCTTAACTGCAGCCCTCGTCCAATAGAGTGAATCAGGTTCCATATTGTGTACATTCACCTTTATTGAATAAGTCATAGAAGTAGTTTTGTCTGCAGAAACTATTTTAAGTTGCACGGGACCATGAGAAAAGTCTATACTGTCTGTTGTAGATTCCAGATAGTTAACGGTAGTATCTCTTCCTGTGTATTTTCTAAAAGTCAATTCAGCAGTGGAAGCACTTGACGTGATATTAACAAGAAGACGGTTAACCCTTGTGCCGCGAGGTAAAGAGTCTGCATTGTAAATCAAACCTTTCTTCAAGTCAATAGTAAATCTTACGGAATCAAGCCCCACAAGAACTTTATCATTTTTCTGCAATGAAAAAGCAGTAACGGCAGCACTTGAATATACTTCAGTGCTTTGATCCTCCGGCTTATCGGAATTACATGCTGTAAAAGCAAGTATTATATAAAGAGAGAGAATTGAAAATATCAGTTTTCGAGTCATATTTCAAAATTTAATACGAAGTGCAAATTTACTACTTTTTTGCCAATTATCCCGCGAAACACTAAAGAAGATTGGAATAAACAACGTAAAAAGTAATCACAAATTTATAAACTTACTTTGACTTTCACTAATCCGTTGCAGATAATTTATGACAAAACGACTATATTTATGAGTTTTTAACTTTACCCGCATTTTATAGCAATTTGCGCATATTTAAATAGGAAAAGGCAGCACTCACCGAGCACTGCCTGCTTATTCGTCTTAATTAGAAATTAGCAATTATTTTCCTGCGATAGAGTCAGACACTGTAAGACGTGCACGACCTTTTGCACGACGACGTGCGAGGACTTTGCGACCGTCAGGAGTTGACATTCTTTCACGGAAGCCGTGTTTGTTGACTCTCTTTCTGTTTGATGGTTGAAATGTTCTTTTCATTGCCTATATTACTTTTATTATTATTTTCGCAAATTCGAGTTGCAAAGGTATAATTTTTTTTTGAACTATACAAACTTCATTTGATTAAATTTCCGTTTTATGGCAAAATATCCGCCTAATATAGTCCTGAATACATTGCATTAACTGATTTGCTGCATTATTTCGGGATTAAACGAGCGGTTCTACTCCGATACCCGGACGGTCCGGAATAGTAACCTTACCTTCTACAATTTTTATTCCGTCAAAGAGGTCGTTTGCTATCAGCAAATTGCCGTCAAGATCCGCCCAATCCACCATCGGTGCAAGCTGTGCTGCCGCTGTTACGGCACAAGATGTTTCCGTCATACAGCCAAGCATAACTTTCATACCGAGCGAACGTGCCAATACAGCCATCTTGTATGCTTCGTGAAGACCTGTACTCTTCATCAACTTAATATTAATACCGTCATAAGCCTCTGCTGCGCGACGAACGTCCGGAAGACGCTGCAAAAACTCATCTGCTATAATAGGCAGCGGAGAACGTTCGCGAAGCCACGCTGTCTCTTCTATCATTTCTTTAGGCATCGGTTGCTCTACGAACAAGCAATTTCGTTCTGAAAGCCAATGACACATTTCAAGCGCTTTTTCTTTGTTGCTCCAACCTTGATTTGCATCAACGCATATAGGACGGTCAGTCTTTGAGCGGATAATATCCACTAATTCCTTATCATTATCAAGTCCCATCTTCACTTTGAGCACATTATACGGAGCTGCCTCATCAACTTTTTGACGAACGACATCTGCTTTATCTATTCCGATAGTAAAAGATGTGCTGGGTGCTTTTTCAGGATTGAGTCCCCAGATTTTATACCAAGGTTGTCCCATTATCTTACCTAAAAGGTCATGAAGAGCAATATCAACAGATGCTTTTGCAGCTCGATTATTTGGAGCGACAGAGTCCATATAATCGTGAATATCTTCAATACGGAACGGATCAGAGAACTGTGAAAGGTCCAAAGATGACAAGAATTTTGTTACACTTTCCACGCTTTCACCAAGATACGGCGGCATTGACGCCTCACCGTAACCTACCAAACCGTCATATTCAAGTCTTACTTGCACATCAGGAGTCGTGGTACGGCTATATTTTGCAAGATTAAATGCATGGCGCAACTGCAGTTCGTACGGAAAAAAAGATAGATTAAGTTTTCCGGAACGGCCCGTTTTCTTAGTTGATTCGCCAAATGCAGAAAAAGATACAGGCGCAGCTGCTACCATCGCACCAAGTGCTGCTGTTCTGAGGAAGTTTCTTCTGTCCATAATATCTGTAAATTAAGGCTTGTTAGTATTTTTAGTTGTTATTTTTTATCAAAAAACCATGGGTGATTCTCTACTCTCGTAATTCCTTCTGATGGAATACTTCCTTTAATTCTCACTGCCGTGATAAATGAGTGTGAACCGTAAAGCGGGGATTCAGGATTAAGCGAATTCCGCTTTACTCTACCTGATGAATGAACATAATCACCATTATTGTCGTGAATTGCCACGTGAGTGATTCTTCCGGTCTCTTTATTTCCGAAGAACAATAAGTCACCCGGCTGGAAGGTAGTCCAATCCGTGCCTATATTCTTACCGGTTTTCACCTGTTGAGAAGCATCACGCATAAGTATAATACCATTAGAAAGATAGCTTATCTTGGCAAGTCCGGAGCAGTCACACGCCTTTATTGATGTTCCGCCCCATAAGTAATAAGTTCCTTCCATTGAGTACGCCGTATCAAGGATTTTTTGTGCATCAAATGATTGTTTAACCCATTTCGAGAACGGGGCAATAGCAGATGTAGCGATATAGCCTTTTCTACCGTCGGGAAGAGTTACAAGAGTTTTTTCGGACTTGGCATCGTATCTGCCCACAAGAATATCGCCCAAAACGGCGTCAGAGATAATGTCTCTCGGAGACTTACTCTTTTCCGTTCTGTAAATATCAGTCTGATATACACTTGTCACAATCACTCTTTCTGCATTACGCCACGCTTCCATACGTTCCGGACTTTTTACTTCAATAGAGGCTGAAGACAAGTAGCCGATGTAGCCGTCAGGTGTCTGAGCGCGCCACCAGCCATCGCCAACGTTTTCAAGCAGACGTATAGGGTGTCCCATGATTGACTGCGTAGCCATCTCGGCAGAAAGTTTAGGCTGCGTTCTGAGGCAGCATACGGATAATTTTACGAGTGCCCATTTATCCGTAGGATAGCAGTGAATACTGTCAATCACAGCCATACCTCTTCTTGCAAATGCTGCAACTACCGCTTCTTTTGCAGTTACTTCGGACGTTTTCCCTGTCAGAAGCACAGCATTATCTTGCTTTGTTGCTTTTATTTCAAAAACTACTTGGCGACGATCCGGCGCCACTTCATTTTTCACTTCATCTACCACCGTCTGCGGGTCAACTTCAGTATTACCGGAAATTTTTTCAACGCTCAGAATTTCAAGAGATTGATTCCAGCCTGGATAGAACAAGTTTCCTTTACTACATTCCACTTCCCCCATTTGTGAATCTACAGTCTCTGAACGGATATATGTCTTATTCGGGAAAAATGCTCCGCAAACGCCCTTATTTGCAGCAAGACGCCATTGGTCCATTCCTGTTGAGTAGAAATGACGGACTTCATTATCTTCAGACGGAGTAAATCTGCCGAATGAGGCATCAATGGGCACCCACCCTACTCCTTCGAAATACACTTCAGCCCAGTCATGCAAATTTTGAGCTCCCGGGTGCAACATCCAACCACTTTCCCAACGTGCCGGAATGCCGAGACTTCTCATTAATGATATATATAATAATGATACTTGTCCGCAGTCACCATGACCGCTTTTGATAACGTATTCAGGGATACACGGTATTGTACTGTATTCCAAAGCACCTGCCCATGGATAAGTTTTTGAAATATAGTCGTAAACGAGTTCCGAGCATTTATACGGATTCGTTTCTGTTCCTACTATCTTACGTGCAAAAGCGGCAAGATTTACAATATGCGGGGCTTCAAAAGTAGTATATTTCTTATAGACCTCGGAATTCTTATCGTATTGTTTCAAATTACCGAGAATGTAATGCGGAGAAAAATACTGAGCATACGCATCGTACTGTACAACGCACTCAAAGTGTGTATTCTTTTCGCCTACCGGCTGAACAAAATACGCAGTATTATGTACGGAGCGGTCAAGAGTGGATAGCACATAATCCTGAGGATACGCAGATATAATTCTTACGTTTTTTTGACGGTCAGACAAGAACGGTACAGGTATCCATACCTTAAGCGTATCGCCTTTTATAGCATCTACAGTCGGAACATCAATGGTAAAACGGTATTTCACTCTTTGACCTTGGGAGACAGAGCCGTCACCATTAGAGTTATACACGATATCTGAAACAAGTTTTAAATCATTAGCATCTGCATCTGCACCTCTACCCTTAAAGCCTGACAACTCCGGTGCAAGCAGTTTTACGTTGCTCGGTGCTTTACGATGCACCATTTTACGCCCGTTAATTCTTTTCGTCTCTATATATCCCTTCTTGATATATTTATCAACAGTCTTACTGTCCAAAAAATCAATTTTCTGCTTGATTTCACTCACAGTGTAAGGAAAATCCCTATTAATACGAGAAGAGATGGCATCAGCTGAATCCGTTTCCAACCACTCCGGATTTTGTGCAAAAGATATGGTAGCAAAACCCATAAACGCCATAGATGAGAAAAGTATTTTGCGTAGTAACATATTGCTAAAAGTTAGAAAAATTATTAACTCCGTAAAGTTACAAATTTGTTTTGATAATTCAATTTGATTTTCACGTATTTTTTTTCGACTGTAACAACTGACTGATTAATAAGCGCTGAATTATCCACATTATTAGCAATTATGGCACACATATTTTGATTATTTGCAAGTTTTCTATAAATTTGCCTTACATTCGCTTATTATTCTTTACGACTGATGAAAAAGTATTTATTCATATTATCCATCGCTTTTATCCTTGCAAGCTGCCACAGCAGCAAAAAGGTTTATCCCTCTGATCCTATTTACGACAATGCCGGGAAGGAATACGTCAGCAATAATGATAAAAATCATAATGACCGGGAAGTCAGTAAGCAGCGTAAAGAAATTATCAAGGAAGCTAAAAAATGGATTGGCACTAAATACGCCTACGCAGGGAAAACGAAGAATGGTACCGACTGTTCCGGTATGGTGATGACAATTTACAAAAATATTCTTGACATAAACCTTCCCAGGAATTCCGCCAAGCAGGCTGAATTTTGCACCGGTATTAATAAGGGTGATTTACTTCCGGGAGACCTCGTATTTTTTGCAACCGGAAAAAATAAAAATCGGATTTCACACGTAGGGATATACATCGGTAACGGTGATATGATTCACGCTTCCACTTCAAGAGGCGTCACAATCAATAATCTATCCGAACAATACTACACCAAAACTTATATTTGCAGCGGTCGTGTCATCTTTTCCGACACAAAACACTCCAAGAATAAAAATCAAGAAAATAATTCTGAGAATCAAGAGAATAATCATTCCGAAAACGACTTCTCAAATCAATTTTTTGAATAAAAATCACTTTGATTTGCAACTTTTTTTCTATTTTTGCGTCATAATAATAAAAAGCATTTATTATTTATACACCAAACGCAATAAAATGGAATTACTGAAAGTAGAACACGTCACCAAAAATTATTCAGGGCATAAGGCTCTTGATGACGTGTCTCTAACCGTCAATGAAGGGCGTATCTACGGGTTATTAGGACCTAACGGCGCGGGAAAAACCACACTTATCAGAATCATCAACCACATCACAGCTCCGGATAGCGGAACAGTGACTTTTGATGGTCATCAGCTTTGTCAGGACGACGTTATGAGTATCGGCTACCTACCTGAAGAAAGAGGACTTTACAAGAAAATGAAAGTGGGTGAACAAGCCATCTTCTTCGCTCGACTAAAAGGTCTTAGCCGCAAAGATGCAAACCTAAGACTTCGTGAATGGTTCGAAAGACTTGAAATAACAAGCTGGTGGGACAAGAAGGTGGAAGAACTTTCAAAAGGTATGGCTCAAAAGGTTCAATTCATCATCACCGTTCTTCATAATCCCAAACTGCTGATTTTTGATGAACCGTTCTCAGGATTCGACCCAATTAATGCGAATATTCTTAAAAACGAAATTCTCAGACTTAAAGAGAATGGCGCTACCGTGATTTTCTCCACTCACAATATGAGTAGCGTGGAGTCACTCTGTGATGATATCACACTAATCAACTCGTCTAAAAATATCCTTACAGGTTCTGTGGCAGATATCCGTCAGCAACTCGGAGCAAACCGCTACCGCATCACCATTGAAGGTAATCCTGAAGAATTATTACAACGACTCGACGGTCACATCTTGAAAAAAGACATCGAGACAATTTCTCCGACACAGACATCTGTCATTCTCAAGCTCACTCCGGACGTAAGCCGCAGAGAACTTATAAAACTCGCTGCCGACAGCGTTGATATGACATCATTTGCTCCGGCTCTCCCGTCTATGGACGAAATTTTCATTTCTACCGTTAACAACTTTAACAAAGAACACAAATGAGCAGCAAAATAGGAATCATCATATCTCGCGAGTACCTCGAAAGAGTTTCAAAAAAGAGTTTTATCATCACCACTCTTCTCGTACCTATAATAATGTTAGCACTTATGGCTCTGCCTACCGTGCTGATGGTGTTCCACGAAAATGACACTTACAACTATGCTGTCATTGACAATAGTGGTAAAATTGCTCCATACCTTGACAGTAGTGAAACCTTACACTTCACAGACACTAATGTTCCACTTGACTCTGCAAAGGCTGACGAAAACTTTGACGGTATTCTCGTCATTGGAAGCGATATCCTTGAAAACCCTTCAAACGTTGCGCTTTACAACCATGATGCCGGCTCTATTGACGTTGAATCAACTATCACAAGTAAAATAAAAAATGCTATCGAGACTGAACGACTTAAAGCATACAACATTGAAAATCTTTCACAGATTCTTGATGAAGTCAATGCCGACGTGCAAATCGCCACTTATCGCATCTCTAAAGACACAGGTGAAGAGGAAGCTTCAACATCAAGTATGGCAAACTTTATGATAGGACTTGCAGTATCATTCATTCTATACATGTTCCTCATCATCTACGGACAAATGGTGATGACAAGCATTATTGAAGAGAAAAACAACAGAGTTCTTGAAATCGTAGTTTCATCAATAAAGCCGGAACAACTCATGATGGGTAAAATTCTCGGCATAGGACTCGTGGCAATAACACAAATTGCAATATGGGCGGTACTCATTATGGTAAGCGTAGGAGCAATCATTCCTGCACTTCTCCCGGCTGAAACTCTCGCCGACGTATCTGCAATGAACGCAGGACAAGCTATAAGCGCAGGCAGTGACATTGAGACAATCCGGACAATCTCTACACTCACAAACTTCGGACAAGTGGGTATGATATTGACATATATGGTAATATTCCTTATAGGAGGCTTCTTGCTCTACTCATCAATATATGCAGCAATCGGCTCTGCCGTTGACAATATTCAAGACGCATCACAACTGCAATCCATTGCAATCATGCCCATCGTAATAGGCTTCGTATGCGCAACAGTAGTAGGAATGGAGCCGAACTCCACATTAGCTGTAGTCCTTTCCATGATACCGTTCACATCACCAATGCTGATGATGGTACGCATACCATACGGAATACCTGCTTGGGAACCGATAGTATCAATAATACTCCTCTTCCTCACATTCATCTTAATGGTGTGGATAGCAGCAAAAATTTATCGCGTGGGAATCTTTATGTACGGCAAAAAGCCTACCATTAAAGAACTCATTCGCTGGGCAAGATACAAATAAATAAACCACAAATAATTTATTCATAATTTTATATTTCACACTCAATAAACAGCTTAAATCATACCATATTAACGATAAAGGCTACTGAGAGGTAGCCTTTATTTTTTATGTATTACTTACAAGATTAAAACACAAATACTAATAGTGAAACAGCAAAGAGCCTCGGCGAGGCTCTGTCTGTGGGAAACACCGTATAGGCACGTAGTGCGCCATGCGGTGATAAGAACAACGTCATCAAAGAAAAAAGAAAGTCGGAGACTTTCATCTGTAAGTAACTCAGGATAAGCACGTAGTGCGACACCCTGAGATAGAAGCGCCCACATATAACGAACCTCGGGGTGGTTCGGTCCGTAAGTTGACGAAGCAAGCTCATCATCAGGGAAAGTTGGAGACTTTCCTTGAATATATAGTCTTTCTACTCACGCTACTGTGTGTTTTAAATGAAAGAGCCGTGCATCTAACAACAACTTGCAGCAAATAATAACTCTAATACTTACATTGTTTAATATCTTTATTCTACATCAAACCACAACTAATATCCGGCATCTTCCGTGCAGAAAAATAGAAACACGGAGACTATGTCAAAAATCAAAAACATAAATGCACAAAATATCAGTGCGCTCGAAAAAAATCGGTTCATAACAAACTATTTTTAAGGTTAATATTACACGTTATAATATCTTATATACGTTTCTTTTGCCGCAAATATAACCTGATATATGTGCAAAAAAGCCGCACATGTTTGTTAATTTTTTTCAATTTGACATTGATTTTTTCAAAAAATATCAAGAGATATACAAAAAAAAACGGGATTACGCATTGAGCATAATCCCGTTTTTTGAAAATATCTTATTCAGAAAACATTATTTCTGAACTTCTTCAGCAATTTTCTTGAATTCTTCAAGTGAAACTTCTTTTTTGTCAAGATTTACTTTTGCCATAAGGGCGTGGAATAGTTTGCTATCTGCAACTTCTTCAGAAATACGGGCGCGATAATTTTTATCTTCGAGCATACGTTTTGCATAGTCTTCGTAAACGTCTTCAGAAAGACCTGTCATACCGTATTGTGCGAATTGGCGTGCGGCAATCATCATAGCGAAGTTCTTAAGATCTTCTTCTTCAACTTTGATTTCGAGTGATTCAGAAATGTTACCCTTAATAAGTTCCCATTTAACTGACGGAAGCATTTTGTCAAATTCAACATCAATATTATCAGCAGTTAATTCCTTGTTTGTAGCAATAAGCCATTTTTTGAGGAATTCAGTAGGAAGTTCTACGTTACCGTATTTATCAACGAGTTGCTTTTCTGCTTGGATACGGAACAAGTTATCGCTGTTAGGAACGAGTTGACTTGCAATCATACCTTTAACTGCAGCAGTGTATTCTTCGGCATTGTGTACGTGGTCTTTACCAAATACGTTGTTGAAGAATTCTTCACCGTCTTCTGCAGGTTTTACTACTGTGATTTCAGCAATAGCGAATTCGAAGTCAGACTTAACTTCAGCAGCCTTATCCTGGCTGATACGTAGCATAGATGCCAATTCTGCAGAGTTTTCATTGCAAGTCTTGGCAGGATTGAAAACTACTTTGTCACCAACTTTTTTGCCGAGGAACTTTGCAGCTTCTTCTTTGTCAGAGAAATAGTATGGGAAGAGAGAGCCGTCGTTAACTTGGATAGCGTCTTCGCCTTCTTTTACGTTGCCTTCAGCATCAAGTTCTTGGATAGAACCTTTGATGACAGCTTTTTCAGTAACTTCTTCGCCTTGGATTTGGGCTCCGAATCTTTCACGGAGAGCCTCATCTTGTTCTTTAACCATTTCGTCAGTAACGGCGATAGTATAGTAAGGAACAGTTTCAGCAGTCAAGTCAATATTGAATTCAGGAGAAAGGCCCACTTCGTATTCGAAAGTATAATCTTTTTCTTCCATAGAAATTTCTTTAACTTCAACAGGAAGTGGTTGACCGAGTAGCGGAAGTTTATTATCTTGGATATATTTAACAACTTCGCGATAAACGAGATTGTTAATAACATCGCTCTTAACGTCTTTACCGAAGCGGCGTACGATGATAGAAGTAGGCACGTGACCCGGACGGAAACCCGGGAAATTGTGGGTTTTACCGATTTCCTTGATTTGCTTGTCAAGATCCTTAGCGTAATCGTCTGCTACGACATTGACAATCAGTTTGCCGGTCAATTCGCCGACTTTTTCTAAAGTTACATTCATAATTGTCTATATGTAATATAATTATTGTATTATCTATGTTTAATCACTAAATTACGAAACGGCGATGCTCCGTAATGAGGTGCAAAGTTAGTGATTTTTGTATAAAATTCAAAACGAATTTTTTCTTTGCGGAGAATAAAAGATAAAAATTAATCAAAATCGAATTTCTTACGGTGAAATATAAATCCTCTACCCAAGTATTTTTCCCTAACTATCGGATTTTCCGCAAGTTCCTCAGATGTGCCCTGAAAAAGGATTTTACCTTCGAACAGCAAGTAAGCGCGATCCGTGATGCTGAGGGTTTCCGGAGCATTATGGTCCGTGATAAGGATACCGATATTTTTTTCCTTAAGTTTGTAAATCACGGTCTGCACTTCTTCCACTGAAATAGGATCAACACCGGCAAAAGGCTCATCAAGCATTATGAAGTTCGGGCTTATGGCAAGACAACGAGCAATCTCAGTACGACGTCTTTCACCACCGGAAAGTCTGTCACCAAGGTTTTTTCTCACCTTTTCAAGACTGAATTCACTGATAAGACTTTCAAGTTTTTCATCTTGTTGCTCCTGTGTAAGATTAGTCATCTCAAGGACGGCACGGAGATTATCCTCAACAGTTAATTTTCTGAATACAGATGCTTCCTGAGCAAGATAGCCGATACCGATTTGCGCGCGCTTATACACCGGGAACTTTGTAATATTTTGGTCATTAAGAAAGATTTGTCCCTCATTAGGAGTAATCAGACCCGTTGTCATATAGAAAGTAGTGGTTTTACCGGCACCGTTAGGTCCGAGAAGTCCTACAATCTCTCCTTGCTTTACGTCGATAGAAACGTGGTTCACGACCGTACGTTTACCATATTTCTTAACGAGATTATCAGTGCGAAGTACTTGCTTTTCCGCCATTATATATCCGCAGTAAAATTTATTATTTGGATTTATGTATTTTCTTGAGTCTGCCGTAGATATAGTCAGTAAGCAGGCTGATAGCCACAGTATTTGTACCTCCCTGAGGTATAATCAAGTCAGCATATCTCTTTGACGGCTCAATGTACTGCATGTGCATCGGTTTAAGCACGTCTTGATATCGATGAATGACAATTTCCGGAGTACGTCCGCGCTCCACACAGTCACGGGCAATAACACGGATAAGTCTGTCATCAGCATCAGCATCAACGAAACATTTTATATCCATCATATTTCTTAATGACGGCTCAGTCAATACGAGAATACCCTCTACAATCACTACATCAGTAGGTTTCACAGTCACAGTCTCCGGCTGACGAGTACAAGTGATATACGAATATGTAGGCATCTCGATAGTTTTACCTTCCTTAAGTTGCTTAAGATGTTCAACAAGTAAAGTCCACTCAATAGCGGCAGGCTCATCGAAATTGATTTTAGAGCGCTCCTCCGGGGGAATATGACTTGAATCTTTGTAGTATGAGTCCTGTGGAATTACAGAAACTTCCCCTGCCGGGAAACTATCTATAATCTTATTCACAACTGTAGTTTTACCGGAGCCGGTACCTCCGGCTATACCTATGATAATCATGGCCTTTATTTATAATGGTCTAATAAATGTTTCTATAAAGTCACAGACTTTGAAAAAATCATTTTCCATCATTTTCCAAAATCTCACAATAAAGAGCCCGGCGCAAATACCATTCCGAACACTTTATTAATGCAAATTTACAAACAATGTTTGAATATCACAAAAATTATTTAACTACTTTAAATACTTTTCCTGCTACTCTCACTATATATATTTCAGTATCAGAAACTTCCACCGCCGTCACTTTGCCGCGATAAATCGTAGCACCGGTAATGCTATATATTTCCATATCAGCATTTTCGGAAGCGCCTCTGACAGTCAACATACCGTTTTCTATGGCAACGGATACATTACCGTCTGCTGCTACGCTCTCAACTCCGGAAATATTAAGAAATTCTTTCCACACATCTGCCATCTTGTATTTTTCAACAGATTCGTCTGGCACTTCGAGTACACACTTCCCCTTATCATCACCGTCAAAAGGATCGTACTGCTCACATGCGGGAGGCTCTATCGCATACGAAATGACTTTATTAAGAGCGGCACAATTCTGAAAGGCAAAATTCCCTATTTCACTCACTTTTTTGCCTATCACGACATTTGTCAAAGTAGAGCAAAGAGAGAAAGCCCCCGTGCCGATTTTGGTAACATTCTCAGGAATTTCAACACTTTTCAATGACTTACAACCTCTAAAAGTATTATATCCTATTTCCGTCACAGAATTTGAGATTTTAATGCTCGTCAATTCCGTGCAAAAACTAAATGCTCCACCTTCCATAACCAATACAGAGTTTGGCAAATTGACATTCTTCAAACCGGAGCAACCTGAAAATGCAAAATAACCGATTCTTTTAACTGAATTCGGAAATTCAACAGACAATAGAGAAGAACATTTTTGAAATGCAGAATCCTCAATATTCACGACAGAATTGCCGATAATTACACTTTTCAATCCGGTACAACCCCTAAAAGCTGCATATCCTATATACGTAACACTATTAGGGATAACTACGCTCTTTAAGTCCTGACAATCTTGAAAAGCACACATTCCCAAAGTCAAAATACCTTCAGATATCTTTACCGTCTTTATTTCCTGTCCCCATGGAACGTTTTCCTGCGTATAGAAAATATCCATTTTGCCCATACCTTCGATAATAAGATTTCCTTCATCATCAAGTGTCCACGTGATATTTTCACCACATTTACCGGAAGATGCAGCATTGATGGTAGGATTAGCAATAAGTAACACAATCAATACTAAAAAATAACAAATTTTCGCATAGTTTTTTTTGAATTTCAAAGCAAGTTTACGCATTTAGTTCATAATTTGCAACTTTTATACGTAAATATTTACAAATTTCCACGACATTTCAATTAATTAACGTGTGCCGGGGTTCGAGATGAGCGCCTTGCATAGACGGTCAAAAAGCTTGATAACAATGACGGCACAAAAACAGGTCGGCCGGAACTTGTCGCTCCGGCCGACCATATATTGAGTATCGTTCAGAAGGTTACTTCATAAAAGCCTTCTTGACTTCCTTACTGCCGTCATCGTAGATGGTGACAATCAGGTTAAAGCCTTCGTAAGGTTTCTCGCTAAGACGACCGCTTACATCGTAGTACTCAACCTTTTTGATGGTCTTGCCTACGGCCGGCGTATCAATGCCGGAGATCTCGCCCGAGTCAGCGTCC
>JALEMF010000050.1 GCA_022768005.1 Bacteroidales bacterium
GCGAGGAAAAATCCGTCAATGGCAATGTCAAATAGTCTTTCATTTTCGCTGCCTTTGTTTTCCACCAAGTGTGCACCTTCCACGAATTCTTCTCCGAAAAGTCCTAAGGTGTTGCAATTAAACAGGATTTCTATATTCTCAATTTGCTGAATTCTCTTTTGCATTATCTGAGATGCGCGTAAATACGGTTTGCGTACTATTAAGTACACTTTTTTAGCCAATGTACTGAGGTAAATAGCCTCTTCGCATGCAGTATCGCCGCCGCCTACAACCGCTACCGTACGTTTGCGATAGAAAAAGCCGTCGCAAGTGGCACACGCTGATACCCCCAAGCCGGAGTATTTTGTTTCATCGGCTAATCCAAGGTATTTGGCAGATGCACCGGTAGCAATAATCACAGTAGCTGCAGTGATAGTTTCTTTGCTGTCAATAGTGACTGCAAACGGGCGAGATGAGACGTCTATATCCGTAACTATACCCGTTTTGATATTTGTACCGAAGCGTAGTGCTTGTTTTTTGAGGTCTTCCATAAGTTGTTGACCTGTAACTCCTTCAGGGTAGCCGGGAAAATTTTCCACTTCAGTTGTTTGAGTGAGCTGTCCGCCTGGTTGTACACCACTGTAAAGTACAGGTGAAAGATTTGCTCTTGAAGCATATATAGCTGCAGTGTATCCTGCAGGTCCGGAGCCTATTATGAGGCATTTGGTGTCTGTTTGAGGCATATAATATTCTTTTATTGTGTTATCTTAAATCAATTATTTCCGCTTTAGGAAACATTGCTTTATTGAATTGGAATGCTGCACCGGAAAGTCTTTTTCCGATTTTAGCATTAGTTATTTGAATTTTTATAGTTGAATTTTTAAGATAGAGAACTATTAAAGTCGGTAATTTTGAAGTCTTGTTAATTGTCACCTCAATTTTTTTTAAGTTGACTCTTTTTACCTTGGGCGTCAGTTCTATCTTATCTTGTTTTGCATCGGAGGAGAGAAGACGAGGCTTGTAATCGCTGCGTGCGGATTTGATAAATGCAAAGGGATTTATCTCCTGTAATTCTTCATTTGTAGGATTTGACAGGTTTACCTCTTGTGTATCTGCGGAGTAAGACCAAAGTGTAGTTCCATCGAACCATGTTGACATTTCAGGTGATGAGAATGCAAATTTATCGCCGGCAAGAGTAATGCTGCCTTTTACTGTCTTAGCTGTTATTACTGCAAGATTAGCACTTAAAGACGGAGCGGAACGGATAGTTTCCACAGTCTTTTCAATTATGCTTGCTGCAGATTGATTTGCTGCATTTACTGCAAGAAAAGAAACTGTAAATAGTAATATAGATAGTATTTTATGTTTCATACAATTTATCTTAGTGTTTCAAGAAATTGTTCAAGTGAAGTGGAGTCCATCAGGATTTGACGTGGTTTCATACCTTGTGGTGGGCCTACAATACCTGCTGCTTCGAATTGGTCAATAAGATTACCTGCACGGTTATATCCGATGCGGAATCTTCGTTGCAACGATGATGTTGAGGCAATTCCTGACGTAACTATAGAGCGAGCCGCTTCTTCGAACAGTTCGTCTCTGTCTGTGACTGCTCCTGCGTTTCCTGTGTTGCTTTCATTCGGATTATAATCCGGGAGGAAGTATGCGTGGTCATATCCTACCTGATTGTCAATGAAGTTACATATACCTTCCACTTCTGCAGTCTCAATAAGTGCGCACTGTACACGTTCTATTCTTCCTGCATTCAGGAACAACATATCACCGCGACCAATCAAGTGTTGAGCACCGGCAGCATCAATAATAGTGCGTGAGTCAATCATTTGTGACACCTTAAATGCAATGCGTGCCGGAACATTTGCTTTAATAGTACCGGTGATGACATTTGTTGAAGGACGTTGGGTGGAAAGGATCATGTGTATTCCCACAGCACGTGCTTTTGCCGTGATACGTGAAATAGGTAATTCTATTTCTTTTCCGGCTGTCGCTATAATATCCGCAAACTCATCAACGATGACGACGATATATGGTAAATAACGATGTCCCTTTTCCGGATTCAGTCGTCTTGAAATAAATTTTTCATTGTATTCCTTTATCGTACGGCAACTTGCATCACGGAGTAGTGCATATCTGTTATCCATCTCAATACACAGTGAGTTAAGTGTCGCCACTGCTCTGTCAGGAGTTGTGATGATTGAATCTTCATCTTCCGGCAGCTTTGCAAGGTAATGTCGTTCAAGTTTACTGTAAAGTGAAAATTCCACGAATTTAGGGTCAATAAGTACGAATTTCAATGTAGCCGGGTGCTTTTTGTAAAGCAGTGATGCTATAATCGTGTTCATACCCACGGACTTACCTTGACCGGTAGCTCCTGCAACAAGTAAGTGCGGCATTTTAGCCAAGTCTGCGATATATACGTCGTTTGAGATTGTGGCACCAATAGCCATCGGAAGTTCTCCCTTGAATTCTCTATAAGCTTTTGACGATAGTATTGAGCGTATTGACACTATTTGAGGATCCTTATTCGGAACTTCAATACCTATTGTTCCTCGTCCCGGCATTGGGGCAATAATACGGATACCTGTTGCTGCAAGATTTAGCATCAAATCGTTTTCAAGATTCTTAATCTGCTGTATTCTGACGCCTTCTGCAGGTACGATTTCATAAAGGGTAATAGTAGGACCTACAGTTGCTTCAATCTTTTGAATACTGATACCGTATTGGCTGAGGGCTTGAGTGATTCGTTGCTTATTTTCCTCCTGTTCCTCAATGTCAATTTGTACTTTTGAAGTGTCGTACTCTTTGAGTAAGTCAATAGGTGGAAATTGGTATCTTGATAGTTCTGCTGTAGGGTCGTATGGAGTTTCAGGTCCGAGATGTTCTGCCGTTTCAATGCTTGTGGCAGTGATTTTCAGCGGAGGATCAACGTTTGTGTCTGTTTTTGTGACAGTTTCCTCTTGTTCGGAGTTTATGCTATCGTCATTATTGGAATAGTTAATTACGAAATCTTCAAACTCAGGGTTGGTTTTCTCCGGCTCTATTTCAGTTTCTGAAGTTTCAGTATGTTCAACGGTTGTATCATTCTCAACAGTTGCAGTATTGTCATTTTCTGTGTTATCTGTTTCATTAACAGTTTCCGTTTCTTCATTAGAGTATTCTGTTTCATCAACTTCTTTCTTAGCCTTTTTAGGAAATGCTGCTTTGCAAACTTTGCCGAGAAGACCGAATAGTTTTCCTACGTATTTACTGTAAATGACAAGAATGAGAAGTATCAGAAATGCGCTAAGACCTAAAGCCGCTACGTATCCGCCATAACTGATGAGTGTGGTTACCACCATTCTGCCGTGCATACCTCCGTACAGTATTGCACCGGCGTCATAATATGTAAATGTGGCTGCGGAAATAGAAAGTGTTACGGCAAATAACAGTGTCTTAAACGTTACTTCCCAAAAGTGTATTTTTACGTGGTTCATTAACACGACACTCAGTATGTAGAAGTATGCAAAAATGACGAATATTGAAATACCTAATGAATTTGTAGTCAATATTTGTCCTATGGTAGCACCTACAGGACCTGTCGGGTTCTGAACGGAGTCCGGGTCTTTGGCAAGTTGGGAGATAGCCTTTGTAGCTATTTG
>JALEMF010000055.1 GCA_022768005.1 Bacteroidales bacterium
AGAATTGACTCATTTCTGATAGTATCCCCTGCAATACTCTGCTTCTACTTGCTTATAGCACTCTAATCATACACACTATATCCGAAATTTTAAAGTCATGTCAAATCAACGTTACATTAGTAGAGGCGTATCCGCATCAAAAGAAGATGTTCATAATGCAATTAAAAATATAGACAAAGGCATCTTCCCCGGCGCCTTCTGCAAAATCATTCCGGACATTCTTTGCGGAGATGCAGAGTATTGCAACATAATGCACGCTGACGGAGCCGGCACTAAATCCTCACTCGCTTACGCATATTGGAAGGAGACCGGAGATTTAAGCGTATGGAAAGGCATTGCACAAGACGCATTGATTATGAATCTTGATGACTTGCTATGCGTAGGCGCCACTGACAATATTCTTGTATCTTCAACAATCGGCAGAAACAAATTACTTATCCCCGGAGACGTAATTGCCGCTATCATAAACGGCACGGAGGAACTGCTGCAAGAACTCAGAGACTCAGGCATTTCCATATATAGCACAGGGGGAGAAACAGCAGACGTCGGAGACCTTGTGAGAACTATCATAGTAGATAGTACAGTAACTTGCCGTATGCGTAGAAGTGACGTGATAAACAACGAAAATATTTCTGACGGAGACGTAATAGTAGGACTTGCATCCTACGGTCAGGCAAGCTATGAAAAAGAATATAATGGCGGAATGGGCAGCAATGGACTCACATCTGCTCGCCACGATGTGTTCAACAAATCCGTTGCAAATAAATACCCCGAGACTTACGATCACAACTTACCTGAAGAATTGGTATATAGCGGAAACGTCAATCTGACAGATTCCGTAAAAGACTCACCTATCAACGCAGGCAAACTCGTACTATCCCCTACCCGCACGTATGCTCCGGTCATCAAAGCAATTCTCTCAAAGATGAGAAGCAAAATTCATGGTATGGTGCACTGCTCCGGAGGGGCGCAGACTAAAATACTGCACTTCATTCACAACAAGCACGTAATAAAAGACAACCTGTTTCCCGTACCACCGCTATTTCAACTCATTGCACAACAATCACACACAGATTGGGCTGAAATGTACAAAGTGTTTAATATGGGACATCGAATGGAATTGTACGTAAGACCGGAAGATGCTGACTCAATCATTGAAATTTCCAAGTCATTCAATATTGACGCTCAAATAGTGGGACGCGTTGAGGCCGCACAGAGCAACAAATTGACGCTCGTAACACCATTCGGAACATTTGAATATTAATATGCGTGATTTTTGCCACATATTATTTTCAATATTGACTATTATTACACTTATCGGTTGTAGTTCAAGCAAGACCGGCGAAACATCAGAGAGTACCGACAGTTTTGCCCTCCCGGACACGCTCCGTGTAGGGACACTTTACAGTCCTACATCGTACTTTATCTATAGAGACGAAACATTAGGCTTTGATTACAAACTTATCAAAGCATTTTGCGAAGAAAAAAGTATAACTATGAATATTCAAGTAGCACCTTCATTGGAAAAACTTATAGAAATGCTTGACTCCGGCAAAATAGATATTGTCACGTACGAAGTTCCTATTACTGCTGAATACAAAAGAAGAGCTTACGCTTGCGGTCCTGTAAGCACAAACAGTCAGGTGCTCGTACAACCGCTGAAAGACAAGAGCAGTAAAATCACAGACGTCACACAACTCGTAGGTAAAGACGTTTATGTAGAAAAGAACTCAAAGTACCAATATCGCCTTGAAAATCTTAACGAAGAACTGGGTGGCGGAATTAATATTCATGCAGTGAATAGAGACACTCTAATCACGGAAGATTTAATCCAAATGGTGTCTGATGGTACAATACCGCTGACAGTAGTGGATTCCGATATAGCAAGAATAAATAAGACGTATTACAAAAATCTTGACATTACATTGCCAATCAGTTTTCCTCAACGTTCGGCATGGGCTGTAGCTCAAGATAATTCATGGCTTGGAGACTCGATTAACTCATGGCTCAAATTAGACGAAAACCGCCAAGCATACGCATGGCTGTTGAAAAGGTATTTCGAACTTGCAAAGAATGAAACTATCGGCTACTCTTTGGACTTATCAAAAGGGAGGATATCAGTGTATGATAACCTCTTCAAGCACTATTCCAAAATCATAAATTGGGATTGGCGACTAATCGCAGCACAAGGATACGTAGAAAGCAGATTCGACAACACTGTCATCTCATGGGTTGGAGCAAAAGGGATAATGCAAGTTATGCCTTCCACTGCAAGAGCATTAGGACTGGATCCTGATGATATTGTCAATCCGGACCCTAACATAAGGACAGCCGTAGAGATACTTCGGATTTTAGACAAATCATTTGCATCAAAAGTCCCGGACCATAACGAAAGAAAAAAATTTGTAGTGGCTGCATATAATTCCGGAGCCGCTCACATTTACGATGCAATAGCAATAGCAAAAAAAATCGGTAAAAATCCCGCCATTTGGGAGAACAATGTCGCCGATGCATTGTTGTTAAAAGCAAACCCCGATATATATAACGATACTTCTATATGCAAATACGGATATTTCAGAGGACGCCAGACTTGCACATACGTTAAAGAAGTATTTTCAGTATATAACAAGTGTAAAAATAAGATTCCTTTATAAACTAAAGAACGTACAATTATGAAAAAAATCTATTTCAAAGTAGCGACTATCCTACTCATTGCAGGCTCGCTCACATGTAGTTCTTGTATTGGTAGTTTCTCACTATCAAACAAACTTCTAAGTTGGAACCAATCCATTGGCAGCAAATTCGTTAACGAACTTGTATTCTTCGCTTTCTGGATTGTTCCGGTATACGAAGTTTCACTACTCGCAGACACATTAGTACTTAACAGTATTGAATTCTGGAGCGGTGATAATCCTGTGGCTCAAGGCAAGAAAGTAATAGAAGGAAACGATGGTAAATACCTCGTGGAATGTGACGGCAAAGGGTACACAATCACTTCAATGAACGACCAAAGCAGCGTAAGACTTGACTTTGACGTTGACACAAAAACTTGGAGTGTCCTTTCTGACGGTAAAGAATATCCGTTCATGACATTCGTTGACGATACTCACGTCAAAATGATTACACCTGAAGGTGACATGCAACTCGTAGAATTAAATCAAGCCGGCTTAATGGCTTATCAGCAAGTTGCTTCAGGTGCTATGTTTGCACAAAGATAATAAGTAAACACTGATATGAAGAGAGGTTGTGTCGATACTGATGCAACCTCTTTATTTTTAAAATGTTTTTGCACACTTAGATAATAATAACTAACTTTGTCCCTATGAAACTCGAAAATAAATCGGCATTAACGCGCGGTGCGGAATTTGGAGTGGTGATGGGGATATTGTTCTTGATGCTTTTCTTCAGCACTATGTATTTTATGGATAACGCTTTGCTGAGTATGTTACCGACAATACTAATCATTGCCATACCCGTTTTGCTATACGTATTTCTTCGCAAAGCCTACCTGGCAGATAACTGTGAGACAACTTACCCTACACTCGTCGTCACGGGGATATCTACATTTCTTTGCGGTGGAATAATACTTGCAACGGTAGCACTGTTTTATATCACTTTCTTTGACCCGGATTTAATTCTTAACTGGATTACGACGACTGCTGAAACATATCGCAACATTGATAATCCTACAGCACAAAACCTATACGCACAACTAAATGAAATAGTGGAAAAGCAACTTATTCCGCAGCCGGGAGAATTTGTTTTTCAACTTATTTGGCTGGCTATAACATTCGGGATAATTTTATCCACAGTAGCATCACTTCTGATTTCACTGTTTATACGTAAAAAAAAGTAAACTAATATAAAATATAGATTATGGATATATCCGTAGTAGTACCATTATACAACGAGGCAGAATCGCTTCCGGAACTTGAAGCATGGATTAGACGTGTCATGGAAGAACACCATTTCACATACGAAATAATATTTGTAAATGACGGTTCTACTGATAATTCATGGAAAGTAATCAAAGAATTACAAAAGACGAACCCTGCCGTAAAAGGCGTTTCTTTCCGCAGAAATTATGGCAAATCTCCTGCACTAAACACCGGATTTCAACGCGCCAAAGGTGATGTCATTATCACTATGGACGCAGACCTGCAAGATAGCCCTGACGAAATACCGGAACTATATCGTATGATAACCGAGGACAATTACGACCTCGTGTCCGGCTGGAAACAAAAACGTTACGACCCGTTGTCAAAAACTATCCCTACAAAGTTGTTTAACGCTACGGCTCGCTTGGTAAGCGGAATTCATAACCTTCACGACTTCAACTGCGGACTTAAAGCATATCGCAGAGACGTAATCGAGCACATTGAAGTTTACGGTGATATGCACCGATATATACCCTTCCTTGCTAAAAATGCCGGATTTTCTCGCATAGGTGAAAAAGTAGTGCATCACCAAGCAAGAAAATATGGTTCTACTAAATTCGGACTTGACCGATTCGTTAACGGCTATCTTGACTTGTTAACTCTTTGGTTTACAAACAAGTTCGGAGTAAAACCAATGCACTTTTTCGGACTTCTCGGCTCACTGATGTTTATTCTCGGCTTTATTGCCGTGATAGTGGTAGGTGCAACGAAATTGTATAATATGCACGTTGGCAACCCGTACATATTAGTTACTGACTCACCTTACTTTTTCCTGTCACTCGTGATGATGATTCTCGGCACTCAACTGTTCCTCACCGGCTTTATCGGCGAACTGATAGTAAGAAATTCTCCAAGCAGAAACAACTACGAGATTAGCGAAGACCTATGCGACTGACACGTCTGCACATATTATTCTTCAGCATATTAGCGGCGATTATGTCGTTAATATCTTGCAACACATCAGGGTGTCTGGAAAACAGATCAAGCATACCACTTGCCGAGTTCTATTCATCTGAAGATAATTCAGCTCTAATCATTGATTCAGTAGCCATAGGAGGTATTGATGCACCAAACGATTCACTATTGCTTAAAGTGGGAGTAAAAGCATCAAGTATTTATTTGCCGCTACGCTCAACTGCTAATAATGTAAAGTATTTCATAGCCTATCGTTGGACAGGCTGCCCTGAAGACTATATAGATACACTTGACTTCACTTACACATCAATTCCATATTTTGCATCGGAAGAATGTGGTGCAATGTATCGTTACAGAATCACGAAATTCAGTTACACAAAGCACTTGATTGACTCAATAGCAATAATTGATTCACTTGTAACAAATGCAAATGTGGCAATGATGAAAATCTATTATCCCACATCAGACAACGGAGAGGAGGGTGCAGAATGAAAAAGATATTATGCCTGTTGTTTCTCGCAGTTTCTCTCAGTGCAGTTTGTCAAAGAAGAATCACACCTGTTACCACGGGTGCTACAATGACTCAATCACGCAACGAAGTTAAAAACGATTCTATCGACCGTTCGTCTCTCGTTGAAATGCACGATGTAGACGGTAGAGTGGTTCTTGTAGATACGGTAACAGGAAAAGAATTCGTGGATTCCGTTGCTATCAAAAAGAAAAAAGAAGTATCTTATCCCCTATTCCACTCTGCATCTGTCAGCGTGGATATATGGAATCCTTTGATGCGTCTTTTCGGTCAAAAATACGGTCTTGTAGGATTTGCAGCACAAGTAAATCTAAAAAACAGATTTATACCTACATTTGAATTCGGTCTTGGCAATGCGAACTACAATCCTGATGATAATAATTACACTTTTCATTCCGGAATAAGTCCGTACTTTAAGCTTGGATTGGATTATAATTTTTTGTACAAATCAAATCCTGACTATCTTGCATTTGCAGGACTGAGATACGGTTTTTCACCATTTAAGTATCAAATACAAGACGTAACAACAGGTAGCGACTATTGGGGCGAAAAAGACCCTGTAGATTTTCCAAAACAAAGTTATACAGCAGGGTGGATTGAAATTTCATTCGGTATAAGAGCCAAAATATGGGACAATATCTCTTTGGGCTGGACATTCAAGTACCATAATAAAATCCATGGATCTGATAAAGAAATGGGAAAACCATGGTACATTCCTGGGTACGGAACTACCGGAAGTAAAATCGGCGCATCATTTTCAATTTATTATACCTTGCCTTGGGGCAATTATAAAAAACACTCTGCGACAAAACAAGATAATACGCCAAGCGACATAAATGCCGGCACTGAAATAGTTCCCAAAGACAATGCTGCACAACCGACTACAGTATCTCCTTCAGATAACGGAAATCAAAACGAACAATGAAGCGGATTGTAATCATAGGAGCTTCGTCAGGCTTAGGACTGAAAATATCAATGATTTTTGCCGAAACGGGTTGGAAGGTTGCTATGGCGGCAAGACGTACAGAGCCACTGCAAACCGTCAAAAATCAATATCCTGACAGTGTCGTATTTTCAAAAATTGATATCACGACTGAAAACTCAGGTTCACTATTGACGGAACTGATCCATAAAAACGGAGGTGCAGACGTAATTCTGCTTGCAGCCGGAATAGGTTGGCAAAATGCAGAACTTGATATGGATAAAGATTTAAAGACCGTAAACACTAATAGTGCTGCTATGGTGAGAATAGTTAACACCGCATATCATTACTTTGTAAATGAATGTAATGGCAACGGGCAGATAGCAGTAATCACATCTATTGCCGGAACGATGGGACTTGGAATCTCCGCCACCTATTCAGCCACAAAGCGTATGCAAAGCACATACCTTGAAGCAATAGAACAATTAGCTCATATAAACGGTTATAACATCACAGTTACCGATATCCGACCGGGGTTTGTAAAAACGGCATTACTTGACCCTAACAAAAAATACCCGATGCTGATGAACGTTGACTGTGCCGCAAAAAAAATTGTCAATGCTATAATTAAGAAAAAATCCGTGGCATACATAGATTGGAAATGGCACATAGTGGTACTCCTTTGGAAATTAATTCCACGATTTATTTGGACTAAACTCAAAATTAAAATAGACAGTTAACAAACACTTAAATTATAATAAAAACTTACATATTATGATACTAAAAAAAGGAATCAAACCTGCAATTTGCAGTGACCACGCAGGCTATGAACTCAAAGGTATTATTGAAGGATACCTTCTCTCTAAAGATATTGAATGTGATGATTTCGGTACTCACTCCGCAGAAAGTTGTGATTACGCTGATTTCGCACACCCATGCGCTGAGGCTGTTGAAAGCGGAAAAAACTATCCGGGCATCGCAATGTGCGGTAGCGGTAACGGAATCAATATGACCCTTAACAAGCACCAAGGCATTAGAGCCGCTCTCTGCTGGACTCCGGAACTTGCAGAACTTGCACGCAAACATAACGATGCAAACGTACTTGTACTTCCGGCACGTTTCATTGCTCCTGAATTGGCACTGCAAATTGTTGATGTGTTCCTCAATACGGAATTTGAAGGAGGACGTCACGAACGTCGTATTGCAAAAATCCCTGTAAAGCACTAACTAAGCACAATGCAAGGACCAATAGGCGTTTTTGACTCAGGTTATGGTGGTCTAACCATACTAAAAGATATAGTCAAACTATTACCGCAATACGATTACATCTATCTCGGTGATAATGCGCGTGCGCCGTACGGCACTCGTTCTTTTGATATCGTATATGAATACACGCTTCAAGCCGTAAAATACTTATTCTCACAAGGTTGCCAATTAGTAATCTTAGCTTGTAATACTGCTTCGGCTAAAGCATTA
>JALEMF010000060.1 GCA_022768005.1 Bacteroidales bacterium
TGTAATTTTGTCAAATCCATTAGTTTGTATTTTAAGTTTGGTCACCTAAAATTACAAACTTGTTCGGACCGGTCAAAATTTGGCTGGTCCTTTTTTTAGTACCCTTTCTTAGACACACTCAAAGAAACAGTATCAAAAAAAGACCCTGCAGTATTTTTCTTACAGAGTCTTTCTTAATATTATCTGAGTTTTAGTCTTCGAGATAGAATTCGATGTAGGAAACTACTCTTACGTTTTTGATGTACGGAGTGTTTGAGTCACGGTCTTCTATTGAGAATTGTCCTTGTGTTGCAGACTTGATTTTACCGAGGTTGCTGTCAGAGTCCTTTGCAAATTTTTCACCTGCTTGACGTGCCGCTTGAGTTGCTTGGGCTATCATTTCAGGCTTGATTGAATTAAGGTCGGTAAATTCGTATGTTACATGGTTCTCGTAGTCATCAGCGGAGATGGCAATACCTTGCTTGAGAAGTTCGGACTGGTTGCTGATAAGTTTGCGAACGTTATCTACGTCGTTTGACACCACTACTATTATCTGCGTAACGTTATAGCGGAAACGAATTTTTTCACTTGCATAGATATTAGCTTGTGCATCAACTATCTGTGGCGCATTTATTGAAATTTCAGCATCTTTAATGCCATTTTTCTTGAGATAATCGATGATGATTTTGTTGCTATTCTGGATATCGTTGTAAACTTGGTTCATGTCATTGCCTACAATCTTTGAAACGATAGGCCACGTGACTTTATTTGCTTTCACTTCTCTTTCAGCCAATCCTCTCACGCTTACCACTCTGTCTCTGTTAGAAAAACTAACGAAACCTGACCTTATGCAAAGTCCCAAGCAGAGTAATCCTACTGTTATTAACAGTGAAGGAATAATTTTGTCATTCATTTTCATAGAATATTAATTTTGAGTTTATTATAAGCACGTTCCGCTTTAGCACGTGCGTTTTCCAATGTTGTATCTTTAGCAAGTATTACACCCATTCTCCTGTGCCCCCTTACTTCAGGCTTGCCGAAAATACGGATTTGTACACCGGGTTCTTCAAGCACTTTTTCAAGGCAATCCATTTCAATTTTATCAGTATTTCCTTCTACGACTATTGCTCGTGATGCGCTTGGACCGTAGAATTCAATGCTTGGCACGGGAAGTTTAAGTAATGCTCTTGTATGGAGCGCAAACTCGCTTAAGTCTTGCGAAATCATTGTTACCATTCCGGTGTCGTGAGGCCTTGGAGATACTTCGCTGAATATGACTTCGTCTCCTTTCACGAATAGTTCCACTCCGAATATTCCGTATCCGCCGAGTGCATCTGTTACACTTTTGGCAATAATCTGCGCTTGCTCCAACGCAGAGTCAGTCATAGGTTGTGGCTGCCATGATTCTCTATAGTCGCCGTCTTTCTGGATATGTCCGATAGGTTCACAAAATACTGTACCCGAGACGCCTCTCACTGTTAGTAACGTAATTTCATAGTCAAAGTTCACAAAACCTTCCACTATTACCTTTCCTGCTCCTGCACGTCCGCCCTCCTGAGCTTCGATCCAGGCAGAGTCTATGTCTTCCGGCGTTTTAATCACGGATTGTCCATGTCCGGAAGAACTCATAACGGGCTTGACAACGCAAGGAATCCCAAGTTCTTTCACAGCGGAAATAAATTCATTTTTATCGGAGGCAAAACGGTAATCCGACGTTTTAATACCAAGCTTTTCTGCAGCAAGTCTTCTGATACCTTCTCTGTTCATCGTTAGAAAAGCCGCATTGGCGGTAGGAATGACATTAAATCCTTCCTTCTCAAATTCCACAAGTACAGGGGTGGCAATAGCCTCGACCTCAGGAATAATAAAGTCGGGCTTTTCGTGCTTTACAATACGCTTAAGTTCATCACCATCAAGCATGTTAAAGACGTAGCATCTGTGAGCAACTTGCATAGCGGGAGCGCCTGCGTACTTATCACATGCCACAACTTCAACGCCATATCGCTGAAGTTCAATGGTAACTTCTTTTCCTAACTCTCCACTTCCGAGCAATAAGGCTTTTTGCCCGACAGACGTAAAAACGGAACCAATTTTTGTCATAATCAAAACATAGTAATACTGTTCCGCAAAGATAAGGATTATATACCAATTATAAAACGGATACCGAATAATTCACATTTTATAAGATGTATAAAACAACAAAGCCCGCAGAAGCGAGCTTTGAAAGTGAGGTTCCTAGCAGAATCGAACTGCTGTAAACGGTTTTGCAGACCGGTGCCTAACCACTCGGCCAAGGAACCATATCGTGGTTTTGCGAGTGCAAAGTTAAATTTTTTTTTTCAATCTTCCAAATTATTCTAAACTTTCTTTTAAGAATAATTTTCAAAAAAGGTATAACAACTCACACAAACCACTATTAATCAACATTTTAATCCGATACAAAAATTATAATTTCAACCAATCAAAATTTTCTTTCCCGGCTGCTATTTCGAAATGAAGTTTTGCAATACCGAGGTCCAACTTGGTATAACCTACAAGTGAAAATTTACGGATTGCCTTAACTTTAGGCTTGCCGCCCTCCGTTACCGGGATATACTCAAAGAAAAATTTCTGCTGATTAATAGCTGTTGGAGCTAACAATGCTGCTTCCACACCGGCATTAAACCACTGCGGAGTGTTATCACTTGCATTGCTGACATCTTTGGACGTTTTTCTTTTCAGCACTCTGCCGTTGTCCTGCGGATAACCTACAGCAATCATACAGACAAGTTTTTCTCCGGGCTTTAATTCATACACTCCGTCAACTTTACGATAACTCAAGCCCACCCAACAAGTACCGAGTCCGAGCTGTTGTGCTAAAAGAACAATTTGCTCTCCGTAGTACCCTACTCTTTCGTCAAGGTCATCAGCTTTTTCACCTATCATCACGAAGTAATTTTCAACACCTGAGAATGAACCGTACGACAGCAGTCCTGTAAAACCTTTAGTTTCATTCAGCACCAACTGAATATGCAGATTACCCTGTTCGTTACATTCATTAATTTTATCAGTCAGGGCTTTAACTGCATCATCAGTTAAAGCGCCTGAAAGATAATGTCTTATACTATGTCTGTTTTTAATTGCCTCAAGTAATGTCATAACATTAATATTTAATTGTCACTACTTGCAAAGGTATAGAAAAAACTCTAAATATTTACCTTAATGCCGGCAAAAATACTTCTCGGCATCATAGGGCCGTAAATATAACCTGAATCTCGGTTTTCACCCTTATCAAAATCGTTTTGATAACTATTAAAGAAGTTTTGAACACCGGCATTTATCTGCAAAGTAGAGTAATTAAACACCTTGAAGTCGTAAGCAACTTTAAATGTAGCATCAACGAATACAGGCGTTTCCACTGCTATATCAATATCAGTACCGGAGCCTTGCAAGTGCTGAACGAGCATTGAACCCGTACAAGTACCTGTAAGAGACAGAGTAAGCGGTTTTACAGGATTATATTTGACAGTGAAATAGCCGTAAGTATCAGGAGTACGGAACATACGCTTTACAGGCGGCACATCTTTATTTTCACTCCAATATTCCGGCTTTTTGTATTTGCTGTTCTGATACGTCACGCCTACTTGTGCCTGGAATTTATTTCCCATAGCGGCTTTTGCTTCAAGGTTAAGACCCCACACGTTTGCACCGCTACCGTTGTATCTTTCAAGAACTTGGTTTCCTTTCTCGTCATGTTCATCGAGAAGGCGTAATGCGAAAACGTCTTTCAGCCCCGTATAAAATGCCTCAAAGAGTACATTTACCTGAATATTTCCAAAAGTATGATACCAGTCAACAGAACCGCTGACGCTGTTAGAACTTTCCTGCTTCAAGTCCTTCGCAAGGACTGTCACAACACGGTCACCACCAACAATAGCAACATGAAAATCTTCATCGTATGCTTGTGGAGAACGGAAACCTGTAGAGTAAGATAATCTGAAATTAATATTTTCCGATGGATTAAATCTGAGATTCGCTCTGGGAGAGAAAATAGCATTTGAAATAAGAGAATGCTTGTCAATTCTACCGCCTACCAGGAAGCCCCACCTATCTGTACGCCATTCGTTTTGTAAATATCCTGAATAGATTTTGACATATTGGCTCACATCATGATCATATCCGAGAGTGACATCGTTGAGATAATTGTAATTAAACTCAAGTCCGGCAGTTAATTCCGAGGGCATAAACAATAGTTTTTCAAACTTTCTGATGTACTGTCCTCCAAGAACACCTACGAAGTCTTTAGTTTTACCGTAAGCATTTTCGTCCATACCGCTACCGTAATAACTGATTCGGCGAGTATTCTGCATTGAAGCATAAAACTGTCCTCTGTCAACGTAGTCTTTATTCCACAAGTTATAAGAAATATCCACAGCCTGGATATTATGATCCGTCTGCTCGGCAAGGTGAGCTTTATGCGGCTGTAAATCAAGGTTATCACCACCACGGCGGTACTCATGCGTGCCGTGATATTCAAAAGTTAACTTAGAAAAATCCGATGTACGGGCAAAAGACCTGAATCCGATGGTCTGAGTCTTGAGTTGAGCAATCTCCGTGTATCCGTCACCATCATGGTCGTAACCGTCACGGATACGATTTTGACCGAACACGAATATACCGAGTTTTTCATTTGGACTGACAACGGAAGCACTCACAGTGGTGTTATTTTCAAGGCTGCCGGTCACTCCGATAGACGTCAAAGTATGACTTGCCTCAACAGCATTCACCACCGGGTCTTTGGTGATAATATTAATAGTACCACCTATAGCGGACGAGCCGAATAGTGCAGAGCCTCCACCTCTCATCACCTCAACACGGTCAATCATATTAGCAGGAATTTGTTCAAGTCCATATACACCGGTAAGTGCTGAAAATACGGGACGTGAATTCATAAGTATCTGTGAGTAGTGTCCGTCAAGACCATTAATTCTGACTTGTGTGAAACCACAGTTTTGACAATCGTTTTCAACTCTCACTCCCGGCTGGAAATTAAGTCCGTCTGCAAGGCTGCATGCACTGACGAGATTAAAAAGCGGTGCACCCACCACATTTACAAGCGTAGAACTGTTACGCCTCTTGACTTCACTCTTATTTCCGGTCACCACTACCTGGTCAAGCATTAGAGCATCGCCTTGAAGTTCAAAATTCACCTCAACAGTGTGATTAAGATTAACTTTCACTTTCTTTTTCTGAGTGACATACCCTACGCAGGCAGCCTCCACTGTGTAATCTCCTTGCGGAATATTTTTAAGGGAATAGTGACCTGTGGCATCTGTATTAGTACCGAAAGTAGTACCCTCAATTCTGACTGTAATATATGATAAGTGTTCTTTTGTATCTTTATCAATCACGTGTCCTATGATGTGAGCATCAGAAAGATTTTTACAACACACGGATAATGTTGACATCACACACGCCAACACAAAAAGTATTTTTTTCATTAGTAATATATGAATATAAGAAACGTAATGAACCTCCTACACAGAGATGCAACTACGCTTCAAAAAAATTTGTAAATTCGTAATTTATTAGTAGTTCGGAGTAAAGGTCAGTGCAGGAGGAGCGCGAAAATTTCCGGAGAACAGCACTTCAACAGTTCTTAAAAGCACCGGCTCCGTGTGGACCAAACTAATAATCCGATTATCAGGTACTGCAATATTAACAGTATCAGTCAATACTATATTTATCACGGATAGCACAGACAGAGACACCATACTCTGTTCGCTGTGCGGTGCATTACTGAAAGGGTGAGAGTGCCAAATAATGCAATTATTGACGTTGTGAGAATGAAGAAAAACGGTAGTGCTGAAATAATAGCAAGAGAGCAACACTATAAAAAATGTTGCCAACAGTATTCGTTTTCTTTTATTATTTCTGTCACATAGCGCCATAAGAAGCGCAAAGTTACTACAAATTCAGCTAATATGCAAACTTATTTATAGTCCTTCAGTATATCTTGGAGTCGCTGACGAGCAAAGAAAATGCGACTCTTAACAGTACCTAACGGCAAACCCATCTTCTCTGCAATTTCTGAATACTTGTATCCGGAGATATGCATAGAGAAAGGAACACGGTAATCATCAGAAAAAGAGTTAATAGCACGCGTAATTTCAGCTACCGCAATACCACCCTCCGGGGTTTCAAGTCCGGAATCCTGAGAAAAATTTAAGTGATACAAATCCTCTGTCCGATCAACCACAGTGGCTTCACGTGTCACTTTGCGATAATTATTGATGAAAATATTTCGCATAATGGTAAAGACCCATCCCTTAAAATTTGTATTTTCCACATATTTTTCCTCATTATCAAGAACCTTAAGTGTGGTGTCTTGAAGCAAATCATACGCATCGTCACGATTTGACGTAAGCATATATGCAAAATTCAACATATTGCCTTGCAGTGTCAATAATCTTTCTTCAAACATCTTTCCCATAATAGTCTTAATTTTAAGGAATGGTATATACATTCATCTAATTTAACTCACTGCAAATATACAAATTTTTCAATTATCAAAATAATTTTGATTAAATTTTATAGATAATTTAATTATTTTTAATATAATATGTGCCAATTATCTAATTTTCAATATATTGCACACAAGTAAAAAATATTACAATTTCATGAATATATGCAACAAATCTATTAACATAAGAGCTGTTTTTTTTATAATAAGGTATGTAGAATGCTATATTTTTCCTATCTTTGCAAAAAGATAACACAATAACACTTACAAAATATGAAAAAAATATTTATTTCCGCAATAGCGGCTATGGCTATGCTAAGCACATACGCTCAGGAAACTATCCATTATCCTAAATACGAAGTGAGAGCAGTATGGCTTGAGACTGTAGATAACCTTGATTGGCCCAAATCATCTTCTGTTGATGCTCAGAAAAAAGAACTCTGCGATATTCTTGACAAACTTGCCGCTGCGAACTTCAATACAGTATTATTCCAAGCGCAAGCAAGAGGAGATGTGGCTTGGAGGTCCGATATTCAACCGGCAATGTACGAATTTTCTAAAAGTTACTCTTCAGGTTTACCGTACGGATTTAATGTCTGCCAATACGTAATTGACGAATGTCATAAGCGCCACATGGAGTGCCATGCAACTATCATTCCATACCGCCTTGGGCCGAGATGGAGAGGAAACAGTTATAATCAAACCGGCAAACACCCTTATCAGTCACACCCTGAACTTTGCATAACATACAACAACCAACTATACCTTGACCCGGGAAATCCCGCCACGACTAAATACCTTATAGAATTATACACTGAACTTCTGGTAAACTACAACTTTGACGGTGTAAGTTTTGACTATTGCCGATACCCGGGTAACGACTTTGATGATGCCGCTTCTTACAAAAAATATAACCCGGACAACCTTCCCAAGGCTGATTGGAGAAGACAGAATATCAATAATTTCATTGCCGAGTTTTATAAAATGGTTCAAAAAATAAGACCTTCAGTTAAAGTAGGCGCAGCCCCTATCGGCACTTACAAGAACCTTCCCGGATACGGAAACGCTACCGCTTACGGCAGTTACTTCCAAGATGCTTGCCAATGGGTGAAAGACGGTAATTGCCACACTCTTTTCCCTCAGATGTATTGGAACGAAACTTACGGCTTTACCCCTAACATGGGAACGTGGGTAAACAATATGGACGGACGCCAATTCGTGGTAGGTCTTGCCCCTTACAAAATGGTTGATGGTAAGAATAACTGGGATCCTGACGTGATTACTGACCAAATCACTAAAGTGCGCAATCAGGAAGGTGCATGCGGAGTATGCTTCTTCAGAACAATGAATATCCTTGAAGGACAAGGTGATAAGGAAACCGCACTATACAATGAACTGAAAAATACGTATTTCAAGTACCCGGCACATATTCCGCCAATGGAGTACAAAACCGTCACCACACCTAATACTCCCGAACTGGACTATATTCTCGAAGATGGCGTATATCAACTCAAATGGTATTCCGATGTAGATGCACTTGGTACGCCTATTAAGTACTACAGCATCTATAGAATACGTAACGGCATTATAGACCTTGATGATATTACAAGCGTGATTGAAGCAAAATACGACTACGATAATATCCAAATTCCTGCTATTACCGACCACGACGCATTTGCTATTACTGCATTTGACTACAATAATTACGAAAGCAAGCCCGGCACAGCATCGGTAAATGAAGTGAATACAGACTCTGACGTAGTGGTATTCAAAAGCGGAAACACCCTCACTATAACCTCCGGCAAAGCACTGCAATCCGTAGAAATCTTTGATGCAACAGGAGCACTCGCATTATCTGAAAAACTTGATTCGGATAGAGCAACTATTGACTGCAATAGCATGGCAAAAGGCGTATATATCGTAAAAATAAGTCTTGAAAACAATAACACCGTTGTTAAAAAAATTATCAGATAAAGTTTGCGCCATTCGTTTTCAATTTATACCTTTGCATACTCAAAAGAAAAAGTAACATAATGGAAATACAAGGCAAAATCATTCACAACTTAGGTGAACAATCAGGAGTTTCCAAAGCCGGTAACTCTTGGAAAAAACACGAATACGTTTTGGAAACACAAGAATCTTTTCCAAAGCAAGTACACTTTGACTTCTTTGGTGAAAGAGCAGACCAATATCCCCTTAACGTCGGCGATGTTATAAAGCTAAGTTTTGACATTGAAAGTAGAGAATATAATGGTCGTTGGTACACAAGTATCCGCGGTTGGAAGGCAGAAAAAGCAGATGCATCTTCAGTTCCTGCAGCAAGTCCTGAAACCGGCAAGCATGCAGAGCCACAAACTGAAGTAAATCCCGCAGGCTCTGCGAACATCAACAGTAACAATGACCCTACAGATGACCTTCCTTTTTAAGTCATAAATTCAGATAAGATTAATAAGAGGATATCAATAGCTTTTTGGTATCCTCTTTTTTTCGCCCGTTTTGGAATCCACTAAAACGAATGCTATGTAGCATCGTAAATTAAAAATTTCAACATAGGTTACACATCAAAACATAAAAACAGATTTGTAAATCTGTGAACTTCGTCCTAAATGTATAACATATTTTTTACATACTATGAATAAAAATGTATGTTATTAAACATCAAAATGTAAATTTTAAAAAACAGTCAACTTATCCTGCTTAAATCCAGTTTTCTTTGGTAAAGCATTGACAGAGTATCGCTGAGGATACGGTGCTGAGGTAGCGACAAATCAGGGTCAGCATCAAGGATTTTTTCCGCATAATTATGTGCTATCTGCACTATCTGCCCATCTTGTGCCAAGTTCGCAATCTTCAAGTCAAATGCAATACCGCTCTGCATAGTTCCTTCTATATCACCGGGACCGCGCATCTTGAGATCAGCTTCCGCTACTATAAATCCGTCTGTGGTTGATGTCATAATTTCAAGACGTTGACGGGTGACTTTGGATATATTAGGTTTGGACATCAGTATGCAGTAACTTTGTCCTCCTCCTCGCCCTACTCTTCCACGCAACTGATGTAACTGTGAAAGTCCGAATCTTTCTGCATTTTCTATCACCATAATTGTAGCATTAGGAACGTTGACGCCAACCTCTATGACTGTAGTGGCAACGAGAATTTGTGCCTCACCTGAAGCGAAGAGTTGCATCTGATAGTCTTTTTCAGCAGGTTTCATCTTTCCATGAACGAATGCCACTTTGTAATTGCTGAATGTCTCTTTAATATTCTCATACCCTTCTTCGAGACATTTCAAGTCAAGTTTTTCATTTTCGGCAATAAGCGGATATACAATATACGCTTGTCTGCCATGTCTTAAGCTTTGTCCTATAGCCTGATAAACTTTGAATCGCTGGTCCTCGTAGCGCAAGAGTGTCTGCACCGGTTTTCTACCCGGTGGCATTTCATCTATCACAGACACGTCAAGGTCGCCATAGACTGTCATAGCAAGTGTGCGAGGGATAGGAGTTGCGGTCATGACGAGAATATGTGGCGGAATATGATTTTTTTGCCAAAGTTTTGCACGCTGTACCACTCCGAATCGGTGCTGCTCATCGATGACTACAAAGCCTAAGTTTTTAAATACCACATTGTCTTCAATTACAGCGTGAGTACCGATAAGGATATGGAGAGAACCGTCTGTAAGCTGTTGATTGATAACTTCTCGCTGTTTTTTAGGAGTTGAGCCTGTAAGAAGTTTTACGTTAATACCTATAGGCGATGCAAGTTCCGAGATAGTCTGGAAATGCTGAGTTGCCAATATTTCAGTAGGTGCCATAAGGCAAGCCTGCACATTATTGTCAAGAGCAATAAGCATACACATCAGTGCCACCAGTGTCTTACCACTGCCTACGTCACCTTGCAGTAATCTGTTCATTTGTTTTCCTGACCCCATATCAGCCCTAATCTCTTTTATCACCCTTTTCTGAGCGCCGGTAAGTGGGAACGGGAGCTGAGTATTATAGAAGGTGTTGAAAAAATATCCGATATGTGGAAATCTGAAGCCTGCAATAGTGGCAGTACGCTTACGACTGAAACGGCGGATATTCAGCTGAAGATAAAATAGTTCCTCAAACTTAAATCGAAACTTTGCATTTTGAAGTTCATCATTATTCGTAGGGCAATGAATGCAGCGTACAGCTTCCATTATCGGCATCAGTTTCATACTTCCGAGAATGTCCTCCGGCAGAGTTTCTCTCATAGTCTTAATGCCTGCTATGGCTGTCTGAATAAGAGAAAAGATAGTGCGAGATGTAATACCTTTGTTTCTAAGTTTTTCCGTGAGAGGATATATTCCCCGGAGACCTTGCGTGGCAGAAACGGAGTCAACATTATCAACTTCCGGATGCACCATATTCCACCTGCCGTTAAAAAGCGACGGCTTGCCGAAGAGGATATATTCATTTCCCACGATGTAAGCATCTTTAATTTTGCGAACACTATTAAACCATACTATTTCAAGCACTCCGGTGCCGTCACTGAAAGCACCGACAAGCCTCATCTTTGCACCTTCACCGATGGTATTAAACGATAAGAATCGTCCGCGCAACTGTACGTAAGGCATATCACCGTTCAGGTCGCGTATTTTATAGATAGAAGAGCGGTCAATGTAATAGTTTGGGAAATGGTGGAGCAGGTCGTAGAACGTTCTGATGCCAAATTCTTTCGTCAATAGTTCGGCACGCTTTGGTCCTACACCCTTAAGAAATTTAATATCAATATTTCTTAATGAATTCATATTTAATCGTGTTCAGCGGAAAGTGGTTATGCAAATTTAAGCATAATTTTTGAAGAAATACAGAATTAGTTCGTCTTTGATGCACGGTTTTTGAATTCCAATGGAGATAAATTGACGGGATTACGGAAATTTCTTGCGAATGATGATGAGTTCGGAAATCCGAGTTCATTAGAAATTTCAATTACGCTTTTGTCAGATGATTTCAGCATAAGTTTAGCTTCCTGAATTATGAAATCAGCTATACAATAGTGTACTGAGTATCCTGTTTGCTCTTTGACTGTTCTCATCAGATGTTTGTCCGAAATACAGAGTTTGTCGGCATAAAATAATGATGCCATCTGAGGGTTATTATCTATATGTTTTACAGTATTATTATCTATTGATAACTTTATTTACAAAGGTAAAACATATATTTAGTCTATTAAAGATTTCACATCTCTTTTTGAACAAATTTACCATAAAAATGAGTGAATAGTAACGGTGTTGCATTAGTAAATTTGCACGAGTAAAAATTGTATTAAATAAGGTATGGATAAAAACTACAAGCAATTCAAAGCTTTACACCTGAATAATAGTACTATTAGTTAATACCATTTTGCCTTAATAGTAAATGTAATTTTACGAAAAAATCAGATTGAAGATCCATATTACGAAGAATATACTCAATGCCGCTACTAAAAGTCTTAACAGGCAGCCTGCTGCCATACACCCGCCGGCTATTGCGCCTTCCGCAGCATTATTATCAGAACTAATTGCGCCTAAGATTGCTCCTAATATGCAACCTCCTATTATTATCCAAATCCACATATTGATGTATTTTTAATTGTTTTACTTACTCTATATATCTTTTATTACAAATTGTAAACACAGTAAGGAAAATAATTTGTAATTTTGCGACTATGGCAAAAGTTGTAGCAATAATATTGGCAGCAGGCAGTGGCACTCGGTGTAAGACACAGTTGCCTAAGCAATACGTTTACGTAGCAGGACGTCCCGTTGTGATGTGGAGCATTGATGCTTTCCGTAATGCTATTTCCGGCATTAAAACTATCCTTGTGATTAATCCCGATACTAAGGAGTTATGGGAAGAACTCTGTATAAAGCACGGATTTGAGTCTCCTCGGCTCGTTTCGGGCGGAAGTACTCGCTGGGAATCAGTGAAGAATGCTATCAGCACTATTACTGCTGATGATGACACCATAGTTCTGGTCCATGACGGAGCAAGACCTGCCGTAGATGCCGAAACTATCTGCGGCGTGGTTGAAACGGCTGTCAAGTGTGACGGTGCTATTCCTGTAGTTCCCGTCACCGACTCTCTCAGAGTGCTTAATACTGATGGAACATCTGAAGCTGTGGATAGAAGTCTGTACCGCGCCGTGCAGACGCCTCAAGGATTTAAGCTTGATAAACTGCTTCGTGCATATAATGTACCTTATAGGACTGAGTTTACTGATGATGCATCAGTGATGGAATATGCCGGATACAAAGACCTAAGACTGACAACCGGTTCGCCCGATAACATCAAACTAACCTTTGCAGCAGACATTCAGGCGATAGAAAACATTTTGAAAAACAGATAGAGTAGATGTGCGATTACAATGATTAGATATATTGACATTTTTGAAGAAGAGTTGCGCCCATGGATTCCCGGTATTATTGCCGAGTTGGAATCTATGGCGAGTACTCTTGAAGCGGAGGGTTACAATATAATAATTCGTGACACTGACCACACATATGATTCTTTACGAATATACGTTTCACCCATTAAGGAGACTGCCGATACTTTAACGGCTGCTTTTAATAAGACCCGGGAACTGAATGCATTGCTTGAACACACTTGTTGCATTTGCGGTTCTCATGAGAATGTCAAAATTCAGCCTTACGATGCCGAGGCTTCCTGGTGGTACGCAAACGTGGTGTGCCCTCACTGCAAAGGAATGCCGTCGTTCTTTCTTTGAATTTAAAGACTGAAAGGGCATAAAGAAGACTGCAATGTTGCATTTAATTAAAAAATCTGCGACTTTTGCCCTATGCAAAAGGCTTAAAATTGCGTAATTTTCAAGAAAACGAGAATGGACAATGGTAAATGATTATTTGCCTTCAGAGATCCACATCTGGCATATGCCACCGAGTTTATTAATTTCCTTTCAGTTAATATCGCAACAAAGATAAAGAAATACTTGGAATAATAATCTACTTCACTAAAAAAAGCAAAAGGCTGTATCGTTATCGGTACAGCCTCTATTTTTAAGTTATGATTGGTCAAAAAGAATGTGAAAATCGTGGGCGAAGATGGATTCGAACCACCGAAGGCATAAGCCAGCAGATTTACAGTCTGCCCCATTTGGCCACTCTGGTATTCGCCCTAATCAAGCCTGCGCTTGATACTTTCTTTGAGCCTCTTGTCGGATTCGAACCAACGACCCCGAGATTACAAATCACGTGCTCTGGCCAACTGAGCTAAAGAGGCAAAATCAATTTTCCCATGCTTTTCTGACACCGTCCTGTCTTAAAAGCGGTGCAAAGTTAATCAAAGTTTTTTAACTGTGCAAGAAAAATCAAACATTTTTATTGCAGCTTCTGCTGCTTCACTACCTTTATTTCCGAGTTTACCGCCTGCTCTATCAAGTGCATCCTGCTCATTATCAACGGTTAAAACTCCAAAAATAACAGGTATATCACAGTCTGCATTTAGTGAAGTAATTCCTTGTGTTACTGACTGGCAAACGTAGTCAAAATGTGGAGTTCCGCCTCTGATGACGCAGCCGAATACGATAATTGCATCATACAGTGATGCTTCAATCAGTTGTGATGCAGCAAAAGTAAGTTCTACAGTACCGGGAACGTGGAACACATCTACTTGGTCCTTTGCAAATCCTTCAGCCTTGAATACGTCAAGCGCACCTTGTGTAAGCGCATCGGTAATATGGCTGTTCCATTCAGCAGCCACAATGGCTACCCTCATATCATCTACTTTTGGGAGTGCGGTTTTCGGAGCGCCACCCTTTAATCCTGTTGACATTATTATAATGTTTAATATTTTGTATCAGTATTTCTTGAAAGGTGACCTAAATACCCGCCGTGATGACGTTTTGCATAGTCGGCACGAGTAAAGCCCGTAGCGAGCATCACGTTTACCACAAGTATATCACCTATAACAGTCATAACAGTGGTACTCGTAGTAGGAGTAAGTCCTAAGGGGCACACTTCCGGCGCACCACCCGTAGCGAGAACAATATCAGCTTCTTCAGCGAGGAGACTGTCAGGATTTCCTGTGATAACAATTATAGGGAGGTCATTATATAGAGCCTTGGCGAGTGGAATAAGTTCCACGATTTCTCTTGTCTTACCTGAATTGGAGATAAGGAGAAGAATATCATCAGGCTGAAGTACTCCAAGGTCACCGTGTTGTGCTTCGGAAGGGTGAAGGTTCACGGCAGGAATACCGGTAGAGCAAAAAGTAGTGGCGATATTCATTGCAATCTGTCCTGCTTTACCCATACCTGAAGTAACGAGTTTGCCATGTCGCACGTGGACGTGTTCCACGATAGCGTCAACGGCTTTTTGGTATTGGTCTGAAACCGGTATATTTTTTATTGCGTCACTCTCGGCTTGGAGTATATTACGCATTGATTCAAGTACGTCCATTATGCGCGTAGTATCTTTTATTAAAATTTATCTTGCCGTATGCAAAGTTACACAAAAATGCTTATATTTCATAACGTAGCAAGTATTTCATTGAAATTAGGACAATAATTCAGACTTTTGGCTCATGCCTGAAGTCGTATTCATTCCGCAAAGTTTCAAATTTTTCCGGATTACGTTTAAGGTTATCCGTATCAACTTGAGGATTGTACGATGACAAGAGTTCTTGCAGCGTCACTGTGTCCGGTGCATCGGCAGGCTTTTCTGTTGTTAACCGAACATTAAGGCTAAAATGCTTTGCAAGAGCTTCTGCCACAGCAATTGTGGCACGTACTTTACCTTCATAAGAGTACCCTGCAATGTGTGGAGTAGCAATGGAAGCCATAGATAACAGTTCTGTAGATATACTCGGTTCTCCTTCCCAGCAGTCAATGATAGTCTTTGACACTTTTCCCTCCTTTAATGCTTCAATAAGCATCGGAGTATCCACAATCGGTCCTCTTGCACTGTTTATCACCACAGGCTTGCGAATAAGACTGTTGAAAAACTTTCCGTCGGCAAGGTGGTGAGTGGGATATTTACCTGTAAGAGTGTGCGGAGTGTGGAAAGTGATGATATCGCACTGCCCGGCAATCTGTGCAAGCGACACAAATTCGTCTCCACCCTCATTTTCTTCTCTTATAGGATCGTTACGGAGGACTTTCATTCCGAGTCCTTCAGCCCAACGTGCTACGATACTACCTACATGCCCTACTCCAACTACACCGAGGCAGTGACCGCAAAAATCACCCACTGTGTGATAAATAGAAGTAAGAACGTACTGCGCTACGGCAGGAGCATTGCAGCCGGGTGCGCTTACCACCGTTATCCCTGCCTTATGGCAGTAGTCCAAGTCAATATGATCCGTACCAATAGTGGCGGTAGCAATAAATCTGCATTTAGAACCGGTCAGTAAGGCTTCGTTGCAGCGAGTTCGAGTACGCGTAATCAGTGCATCGGCATCTTTCATCACTTCTGCCGTGATTTGGTCTGACGGAAGATACACCACATCTGCTACAGCATCGAAAATGCCGTGAATAAATGGTATATGATTTTCTATAATTATTTTCATAACACAAGTCTTAAAACGAAGAACGACAAGTAGATAAATAACAATGACAAGATGCCTATATAGCTGTTTTGCGACTGTATATGGGTGGCAAAATAGTGTCCTACCTGGTATGACACAAGGATATTCAGCAATACTACATACACCATAATATTATTATAGTCAATAAAGATAAACAGCATAGTGGCAAGCATCAACGTTGTCAAAAATCCGTTTGCCGCACGTATTCTTGAATTATAACTGAGCATTTTCATTACGTTCATTGCCATAAACGTCAATCCGAGGATTATGGTAAAGCCTGTTACTGACAATTGTAACCATATTCCGGGAGTATTAATGGCTGTGATAAATGGTGTAAAGTCAGGAAGTTTAATGCTGTCGAGCGTTATCAGTCCGAAACCCACCAATATCCACGCAGGGGTAATAAAGCCGATAATAGCCGCCATAAATGTTCTCAAAGTGAACACTCGCATCTGGCTTAACCCTACGAATAACACGGGGACATAAAACAAGAAAGAGTACTCGAATGATGCGAATGCAGCAAGAAGGAAAAATATCAGAAACACACGGCGCGAGTTTGCGTAGTCACTGAATATTGAGAACAGCAACAACGTTATTATCGATATTCCTACAGCCATTACAACACTGCCATTGAGATAACAAAGCACTGAAGGTGACGATAGTTGCATTATCATAAACAATCCAGCCACAAGCATTGACAGCGACCGCATAGTGTTATATTGCTTATTAAGCGTGATCGCTGAGAATGCCACAAGTACGTTCAGCACAATACACACAGTAATGGACACGCTTCCTTGCTCAAACCAGTTTTCAGGAGACTGTACAAGCAGCCCGAAATCACCCGTCAACGGACTTAGCAAGCCCTTTGAATGGGCTATGACCACGCTGACCATTGCCGTCAGTGTCATCAGCACTGCTCCGTAACGATTGTGGAGAAACTGTGTTATGTCCCTTGCTTTTAACATTTTATATTCAAAACGTCTTTTCCTATATCTCTACGAAAATTTTTCCCTTCAAAGTTTATCTTATCCATTGAGCAATAACTCTTTTCAAGTGCTTCTGGGATAGACTTTCCGAGCGAAGTCACGGAGATTACTCTACCTCCTGCAGTAACGAGCTCCCCACTTTCCGTAAGTGAAGTACCTGCGTGAAACAAGATACTGTCCTCAACGGCGTTGCAACCCGTGATTTCTTTTCCCTTAGCGTACTTTCCGGGATAGCCTGCAGACACAGCCATCACCGTCACCGCAGCCTCCGATTTAATCTCCAACGGCATATCGCCGAGGTTTCCCTTAGCGGCAGCCTCCAGGAGCGGCAACAAATCAGACACTATGCGAGGCATCACCACTTCCGTCTCAGGGTCACCCATTCTGACATTGTACTCTATCACCATCGGGTCAGAGTCAACATTTATGAGTCCGAAGAAAATAAAGCCGCAGTAAGTAATATTTTCTGCAATAAGTCCTGCTATCGTAGGGCGAATTATTCGCTCCTCCACCTTCTGCATAAAGGCTTCATCAGCAAAGGGGACAGGGCTTACAGCTCCCATACCACCGGTATTTAATCCCGTATCACCTTCCCCTACTCGCTTATAGTCCTTCGCCACAGGCAGCACACGATAGTTTCCCGTGCCGTCAGTAAGAACGAATACGGAACATTCCATTCCTTTCAGAAACTCCTCTATCACCACTGTAGATGATGACTTCCCGAACATTCCGCCAAGCATACTTTCAAGTGATGCACATGCCTGAGAAATATCATCTATTATCAGCACTCCTTTACCTGCTGCAAGTCCATCGGCTTTAAGAACGTAAGGCGGACGAAGAGTTTCCAGAAATTTATAGCCTTCATCTATAGTATCGGCAGTAAAACTCTGATAGCGAGCCGTAGGAATTGAATATTTCATCATGAAACGCTTTGCGAAGTCTTTACTTCCTTCAAGTTCCGCACCTGCCTTTGACGGTCCGGCTACAAGTACGTTTTTACCCTTGAAATAATCATATATACCTGCCACAAGCGGGTCTTCGTTGCCTACTACTATCAGGTCAATATGCCGCATTTCCACGAATCGTTCTATTGCTTCAAAATCCATCGGTGAAAGCAGCACATTGTGTCCATAACTGCCCGTACCACCGTTTCCCGGAGCGATATAGAAATCTCCCATTACCGGAGATTGTGACAATTTCCATGCTAATGCCGATTCTCTACCGCCGGAGCCGAGCAAAAGTGTATTCAGCCTTGCCATAAAAATAAAGTTTAACTTACACGTCTTATATACTTGAATTTTATTATCACTTATTCTTCATTACCGTTCTTCTTTCTGCGACGAGTACGAATAAACGGTCCTTCAGCAGGTGGTAGCGACGGTTTCTTTTGAGAAATTGACTTCAACGCATGTTCATTACGTCTTATTGCAAGCGGATTATCCTGTTCCGGCTTTTCTTCATGGCTGTCAATGCTGTGTTCTCCACCCTTGAAGCCGCCTCGTCTTTCATCAAATTCTCTCTTTGCCCGGAACGACTTTTCACGAGAGTCTTTATTCTTAAAGTCACGTTCTCCGGAACGAAAATCCTTACGGAAACCGCCCTTCTTGCCGTCCTTTCCGCGAGATTCTTTGC
>JALEMF010000122.1 GCA_022768005.1 Bacteroidales bacterium
GATTCATAATTTTTGGATTATATCGTTCATTTCTTCATCGCTAAGACACAATTCTTCATACACCTGACGCACCAAGTCCGCATCAAGGCGATTGAAGTCTTTTTCAAGAGGGGTAATGAACACTCCTCCCATATCCACTGATGCCGGACTGAGAAGCATACTGTTTTCTCCTTCAGTGCCATAGAATGAAGGACGGTGACGCTTGCGAGGAATTACCACCAAACGCACTTCTTCATCTTCAGTAAGATAGCATAAAATATTCATCATTGGTTCATGCTCTCCTTCCGGGACAGTCATTGCATCGTACAGTCTGCCGAACAGGTCCTGAGCGGCGTGTGCATCTGTAGTGTCAATGATAAACATATTCAGAGGAAGGTCCTGAACTACGGAAAGCACTGCTTCGCCGTCATCTACCACTTGCAGTGGCACAAGCTCCGCATCTTCAAGCACTTTTCCGATAGTAAGGAAATCGGAATTTCCTGCCTGGAAGTGCATGTGGTCCGGTGCTGATGCTCCACATTTAGGACCATTATAGAACACTGTATATCCTTTAAGGTCCGCAGCAAGTGAAACCATATCTGCAATGCGTCCCTTAATAAGTTGATCTACGTGATTCTTATCAGGAATTGTCAAGTGACGAGGGAAAATCGGGAACGGATTGATTAGGATAGTGTATTTTTCACCCCAATCTATGCCTCGCTGCACAGCCGGACGGTTTGCAGCGCAAAGAAAACATTTACGTTCCTTTAATGATTTTGCATCGACTTTTGCTGCTGACGATACAATACGCGCAGGATTAAACTGCACCTTGATTTTCATTCCGTCAACATCAAGTTCCTTAACCTTTACACCAGACAGAGCGGCAAAATTGTTGCGTGCCTGTTCCCACTCGGCGAGTTGCTCGAGCAGGAAGGCATCAACAAGTTGAGATGTTACTTTTTCAGCCATTACTTCTTATTCATTTCTACACGTGCCTGAAGTTCCCAAGTACGGATACGGTCTTTGTATAAGTTATTGGCATTAGTCTTGTTAATATCAAGGGCATGGTCGGAATTATCTTCCCAACGACGGCAGAGGTAAACAACATCGTAAACACGACCTATCTGGCAATGACGTGAGAATGCCAAGCCGAGTGCATAGTCTTCGCCATAGCTTGTGTTAGGTACATTGATTTGACGAAGCATTGGAGTGTAGAATGCACGAGGTGCGCCGAGACCGTTAATACGGAGTGCGTTGTTACGTCCGTTTTCCGGTGTCCATTCTTTGTGGTCGATTACACCCGGCGGGATCATCTGCATATTGATGTCAGTAAGCATATAAGTACCAACTACCATTGCGCAATTCTGGTCATAGAATGCTTGTACCATCTTTTGGAGAGTATTTTCGTCGCTATAAACGTCATCACTGTCGAGTTGCACTGCGAATTTACCGCACTTAGGGTGATTTACACCTGCGTTCCAGCAACCGCCGATTCCGAGGTCGTCACGTTCAGGTACAATGTGGACAACTCTCTCATCTGCCTTGAATTCGTCAATAGCCTCAGTAGTTCCGTCAGTAGAACCGTTATCGATTACGATAAGGTTAAACTTGAATGTAGTCTTTTGAGAAAGCACGCTGCGGATAGCATCGCGGATTGTACGTACACGGTTTCTGACAGGTATGATTACTGATGCTTCGTATTCAAAGTCGCCTTTATCGAACTCAATCTTGTCAAATACCGGTTCAAGGTAACCACCGATTTTCTTAAGGTGGTCAGTGCAAGCTTTTTCCATTTCAATTTGCACACCGCGGTTCTTCGGGTCAACGTAGCTGAAGTGTGATTCGCCGTCTTCCTTCTGAGGGATTGTGATATCGGTGTAGAGATATTCGTTGATGTGTACTAATGGTGCGATACGTGACACTTTGAGGCGCAAGTCGTAAAGTCCTGCTGCTGTGTACTCTGCATCAATTTCTGCTGCCGCAGCCTTGAATGCTTTTGCGCAGAAGAATAGTACTGAACCGAAATTGAAGTCATCACGGAGTGAACCGAATTGATAGTCAATTACAGGTGAATTTGTACGTTTGCCGTCAACTACGGAATAACTGTCGGCATAAAGCATACCAGCCTTTGAATCACCTGCAAGACGCACGAAACGTTCAAGTGCGAGGTAACCCGGCACGAGTTTATTGTACTTTGTGTACAAAAGGATAAAGTCTCCATCTGCAGCCGCTGCAATCTTTTTCATTGTTGCAGAGCTGTTTAGAGTATCGATGTGTATCAATTCACAGCCTTCTACTGCCTGTGCGTCTGCAGCAGTGGTGAGAAGGAATATTTTTGATACTAACTGAGACGCTTTCAGGTTCTCTACTGTTGCGCTGACCTGATTGAGGTCTGCGTAAGGAAGGAAGCAATTAATAGTAGTGCTCATAATAAATTGGTAGGTTGAATTTATATTATTAATTTCATTTTTTACTGAAGAAGTTCAGGATTTGTGCCATAAGGGCATTGCGACTCGCAGAATCCTTTATTGACTCAAACGGGAATCCTATTACAACAGTGCGATAATTATTGTCTGCCACTGCAACACCTGCTATAAGATTATTTTCAGTGTAGCGAATAATTGTATCACCGCGTTTGTCTGCCGGATAGAATGAATCCGGGGATTCAACTACGTAACTCGTATCATTCAGTTCGGAATAGAAGTCATAATTATCTCGTCCGAATGCGTGGAAGCGTGAAGGACACTCAAAAGCTTCACCTGTGACTGATGCTTGATCTACTCTCCAGTGGTAGCCGAGAACTTCTGTCGCAAATTTTTGATCTGCCTTAAGTGTCTCTGCATCTGACAGGCTGTTATCCCACAAGTCTGATGCTACGAATGCTCCGGATACGAACACGTTTCCGCCGGCAGCACAGAGTGCGGATATTTTTGATTTCAGGGCTTCAGGGAAAGTCTTGAATTTTGTGCCGTACTTACCTGTACCCATCTTCACTTCTTTTTGCTTACCGAGAATAAGGTCAAGCACTTGCGGCATCGCTTCGGTCTCGGAATTCATGTATGCCTCAACACTTGAAGATATAAATCCGCGACCGGCTTTCTTGATTGCACAGCCGTGAGTGTAAACGTAGTCAAACGTGTTTCCTGCAATAACTTTGTCCTCATAGTTTGCACGGCTTGCTCCAAATCCTGCTGCATCATCGTCCATCCAAGGAATATCACGGCGAAACTCGAATTGTGAACCGATAAAGTTTATATCCTTGATATAAGGAACTCCATGGTCTCTCATATCGTTAAAACCGGCGATGTTTCCGGACTCAAAGTTATCAGGTCCTGAAACTCTGGTAAATCCGTTGACAATCAATACAGGATTTTCCTCACTCATATCACACAATGATAATATTTCAGATGGGAAACTTACACCGCCTTCATTTCCAGCAGTAACACGGAAAGAGTAAATATCATCACTAATCGGTGAAAATTCGTACTCAGTGCTTGTAGTAGTGGCAAAGTGTACGAAAGGTCCGTAATTAGTACGGATTTCAATATTGTAATACGTTGGCACTGCAGTCTTTTCAAGTTTATCTTCAGTAGGTTTCCATGCCAAGCGATAGTTATGTTCACCTGCCTTTGTGATTTCAAAAGAACGCACTTTCAACGGCTGAACTACGTATTCACGGTTATCTCGAAGTGATATAAATCGCAACATCGCCTTGTAAATCGCACGGCTGACCGTGAAACGGAATTCAGGGTCAAGACCGTACTTCATATCTGCGAAATTCTGGTGAGAAAGAAGTTCGAGAAGCATTGACGGAACTTGCGGTTCACGACATTCACGGTATTTTTTATCCCATAGTCCGCGACGTGTCCAGTTCGGTTCATGACTTGCACGTACGTCATTTACAATCTGAGTTACAACAAGGTCTGTAAGGTCGCGTGACACGAGTCTTGATATACCGTTACCTAACTTGTTGCCATCATCTGTTGAATAAATACCAAGCGTACCGATTATCGAATCATTGTAAGTAGTGCCTGCATCTGAGTGGAATGCGAAAGACAAATCTACCGGTATTTTCAAGCCATCTTTATCGGGCAACAGTGAAGAACAGCCGGCAAGCCAGTTAACCCACTTTCCGCGGCATGAATAGTCGTCTGTGTAGTCATTTACGCCCTTCATCGGAGAATAAATGCTGTCCGGCACACCTGCCCATTGAAGCCAGTACCTTGCGCCTTCCGTATATCTCGGATAGTGACTTGACACGTATTCCACTTTTTCCTCGCCGAGGTCATTAGTATATCGTGCCGGTCTCTCGATATTTCCGTATCCACCGCCAATCTTAACTGCATCAGCCGTAACTACTTCATTATGCTTTCCGCCGGAAGTAGCGGTAAGCACCACAATCGGTTTCTCTGAAACACCTTTTGCAAGCTGATAGTGACCGAGATAAATCCACGTTCCGCCACCCATCTTTTGGTTTACGGTAACTTTATGCGGCCCGTCCGCTGCATTTACTGTATAAGTTACTTTTTCAGAACTATTTATAAGAGATTGATAGGAAATATACACTGCATATAAGTTTGTTTCAGGTATTTCAACATTCCAAGACGCGATAGACTTTCCGTCTGCTTTAACAACTCGTGCCGAGCCGAGTGAGAAAGGATTAGTGCGACCTTGCTGGTCATTATAAGTCTTGTATTTATGTGCAAAACCGGCATTTTGACTATTCTTCCAGCCTGTTCCGTTTTCAGTATAAGTGCCGACAGCAAGAGCACCGTCATTGTCAATAATGAGTTCTACAGAGTTCGTATCTCTTTCTCGCGGCGACATTACGTAAGCACCTGCATTTTCAAGCATCGGCATAAGGAACGGCATCACATAGCTCTGAGTGTATAAGTCCTCAACAGTCTGCATAGTACGCGCGCGCTGCCACTCCCATCTGTTAAGAGAATTTTCAAAATAAAAGCCGTGACTCTGCCACAATGCTATATTAGTTCCTTCAAGTCCTTTCGTCGGTACTGAAGTAAAACGGTCTTCGAATGTTAAAAACGGTGATTCACCTTTAGGTCCGGCGTATTTGCGGCTACTGCCAAGTGCAAGGTCTTCAATATTAAAATCATTTGCAGTAACTTCTATCTTGTAATTTTGGTATTCAGCACCTAATTCTTTCAGCATCTTGGACTTAAGGTCTGAGACACTTTCTTTGGTAAAAGGCAAATACGAAGCAGATTCATTGCATTTAACCGTAACTTTTCGTGCTTTCTTATTTACTATTACTTTCTGTACCTTTACTTTACCTACTTCAACACCTGCAGGTACGGTAGATGAAAGCACATCAGTAAGCCGCTCGGCATCTGTCGCTGCGGATACTAATGTCACACCTACTGTCATAAAGGAAATAGCAAGAGCAATAATACGATTTTTCATGACAAGGATTCCTATATATTGATAAGTACTTATTATTTATTTTGTTTTGCACAAAGTTAATTATTTAGAGCATAAAAGACAAAGTTTTTACGTTATTTAATAATCAAGAACATAATTTAAGCATTCACGAATCAACGCGAAAGAAAGTAATGCGTCAGATAACTTAAAAAATAATAATTTTTTTGATAAAACGAAGTTAAATATTAACTTTGTCAAATACAAAGTTGTTATAAACAACACAAAATCTATTTACCAACATTTAGAACTAATATTTTTTAATTATGCAAAAGAAATTCATTTGCGCCGTTTGTGGTTACGTACACGAAGGCACTGAAGCACCGGAAAAATGTCCTCTCTGCGGAGCAGGTCGTGATAAATTCAAAGAAGTTGTGGAAAGCGAACGTCCACAATTCGTCACTGAACACGTTGTAGGCATCGCTGCCGACACTGACGATGAGATGAAGAAAGACCTCAATGCCCATTTTAACGGCGAATGTACCGAAGTGGGTATGTACATCGCTATGTCTCGTCAAGCTGACCGCGAAGGATATCCTGAAATTGCTGAGGCTTTCCGTCGCTATGCTTTTGAAGAAGCTGAACACGCTGCTAAATTCGCTGAACTTCTCGGTGACTGCGTCTGGGACACTAAGACTAACCTCGAAAAACGTATGATGGCTGAAGCAGGTGCTAACGCCGACAAGATGCGTATCGCTAAACGCGCTAAAGAACTTAATCTTGACGCTATCCATGACACCGTTCACGAAATGGCTAAAGATGAAGCTCGTCACGGACAAGGTTTTGAAGGACTTTACAATCGTTTTTTCAAAAAATAACTTTATAAAAACTTTTTAAACCAATGATTAAGAATATACTTATCGGCACTGTCGCTTTGCTTACATGCACCGGCGTATTTGCAGAGGAAAAAGAGACTACGGAAAAGGCTGACAGCGGGTTCGTCTTTACCGACACTAAATTAGTGCCTACAACTTCCGTTAAGGACCAAAACAAGAGCGGTACTTGCTGGAGTTTCTCTTCCACTTCATTCTTCGAAGATGAAATTCTCCGCAAGACAGGTAAAGAATTGGACCTTTCGGAAATGTTCACAGTACGCCACTGCTACGCCGACAAAGCCGAAAAGTATATTCGTATGAATGGCAAAATAAACTTCGCACAAGGTGGTAGTTGCTTGGATATGCCTTACGTTTGGGATAGATATGGCATCGTTCCTGAATCCGTATATGCAGGACTTGAATACGGCGAGAAAAAACATTCGCACTATGAACTTGAAGCTGCACTCACCGGATACCTCGACGGCATTAACAAAATCCCTAACAAACGACTTTCCACAGCTTGGCTGAAAGGCTTTAATGCTATCCTTGACGCATACTTCGGTGTTCTTCCGGAGACTTTTGAAGTTGACGGCAAGACTTACACCCCTGTCACATACGCAAAGTCATTAGGACTTGACATGGCAGACTATGTTCCTTTGACTTCTTTCACCCACCACCCGTTCTACAAACAGTTCGGTCTTGAAGTGGCTGACAACTGGCTCTGGGGACAATATTACAACATTCCTCTTGACGAACTTAAAGCCATCGTTGACAACGCTATTGAAAACGGTTACACCGTACTTTGGGCTGCTGACGTAAGTGAAGGCGGATTCAAGTGGAACGAAGGTTTTGCCGTTATGCCTAAAGAACGTACGGAAGCTGATATGGAAGGTACGGAACTCGCTCGTTGGGTCAAAATGAGCGACAAAGACCGTGCTAAGAAGCAATTCGAAATTAATGGTCCTGTTCAAGAGATTGAAGTGACTCAGGAATCTCGCCAAGAGATGTTTGACCGTCAGGAAACTACCGACGACCATGGCATGGAAATAATCGGCACTGCTACTGACCAAAAAGGTAATAAATACTACAAGGTTAAAAACTCGTGGGACACTAACCAGATTTACGACGGTTTCTTCTACGTTTCCGAACCTTACTTCCTCGCCAAGACTATCGCCATCGTTCTCAACAAAGAAGCAATTCCTAAGGCTACTCTCAAGAAACTCAACTTATAGCCGACTTTTCAAATGCCGATAGTACGAAAAGCTATCGGCATTTATTTTAGTTAAAATCGCACAAAAATTTCTAATACGACGCACAAAAAAGCTCTTAGTTTCGTTATTAGAGCATAAATAAACTCAAATAAAAAAAATTTATGAAAACGACCAAGTTTATCGCTTGTGCTATTACGCTATGCGCAATGTCATTCACTATGCAATCATGTAGCGACGATGACAACCAGCCGATTTATTCTGCTGTAGTAACTGTTCTCCCTGAAGAAGACGGCAGTTTTCAAATGCAACTTGATGAACAAACCGTTCTCAACCCTGTCAACGTGGCTAAATCTCCTTACGGACAAAAAGAAGTAAGAGCATTAATAAACTACATCAAGGAAGATAAACCTTCAAGGGCTACAACTGAAAATGTCACCCTCTGCTGGATTGACAGTATCAGAACAAAACTCCCGGTAGAAACTCTCGGCAGCGAAGATGCTAAAGTTTTCGGTGACGATGAAGTGGAAATTGTTCGCGATTGGCTCACCGTGGCTGAAGACGGATATTTGACACTCAGAGTAAGAACAATTTGGGGTGGCAGAGGCATTACTCATAGCCTCAACCTCGTGACAGGCACTAATCCTGACAACCCGCTTGAATTCGAACTCCGACATAATGCTAACGGCGACAACAGCGGATATTGGGGCGACGCTCTTATAGCATTTAACCTCAACAATATACCGGAAATCAAGAATAAAGACACCAAGATAAAACTTAAATGGAAATCTTTCTCAGGTGAAAAATCCGCTGAATTCGAACTCCAAGTCCGAAAAGAAGAAAAGACTCCTAAAGACCTCCCTTCACTCGGACAAGACATTAAAATTGAATAAATTTTCAATATAACCATACTGCGTACCGGTTCTTAAATCTATTCATCGGTACGCAGTTTATATTTCAAAATTCATTCTACAAAATAATACCAAAATTACTTATCACATCTTAAAAGTAAAAAAATGAAAAAAATAATTTTTCTATTACTGATTCCGATATTATTTGTAGCGTGCAAAAGTCATAACGAAATACCATTTTACGAAGCTAAAAATTACTTCGTAAGAAACGACATTCAAAATTCCGTACCTGTAAAATTCGAAAACGAAAAGGACTTTAAAGAATACTTTGGTATGGCTGCCGTGATGGGAAAAGACGGCATGCCTACTTCTATTGACTTCACTAAGCAATATGTTATCGCAGTAACACTGCCGGAAACCGACACTGAGACAGATATCAATCTCATCAGCCTCAAAAAAGACACAAACTCTGACATAATCCTCACATATAAAGTGATAACCGGAGAAAAACGCAGTTACACCATCGTTCCGGTACGTCTGCTAATAGTTGACAAGAAATACGATGGCACCGTAAAACTAATCAGGCAAGAATAAAAGCCTAAACCAAATAAGAGCCTCGCCGAGGCTCTGTCTGTAAGAAACACCGTATAAGCACGTAGTGCGCCATGCGGTGATAGAGATCCTGTAATGCAGCATGATAACGTTGTATTCGCAAATAGCACTTTGGAGAAAGCCACACCATATCCGAAAACAATCTGCGGAACTGCCTTGTGCAGAGACAAGTTTTCTCGGCAAGCCTATCTACACTTGCTTCATTCACTTGCCGGCGACTATATGAAATACCACGATGAAGACGACGGATATTAAGTTCGTTAACCTTTGACCGTCATCACAAAGTCAAGTTCCGGAATAAATGCACTGTCTTTTCGGAGACAATGCAACACGTAATGTTCAAGGTAGCCCGGACGATATACATTCCAGAAAGATTCTCTGACGAGATTCTCCACATCACGCTCCTCCTCCGCTTTCTCAAGTCGTATGGTATAGTCATTCATTTTCATTTGACATATTCTGATTACGAATACAAAGGTAAGAAAACGGACTTAACTCGAAATGTAAAAATCAGACATAAATAGAATTATAAAGCAATATGGTTATCCCCTATTCGCTCACTTCATCAAAGGAAATTCCTCTCAAGTCCTTCTCGGAAAACTTTAATACGGAATGAGGCAATTTCCAATCAATGCCTATAGCAGGGTCATCATAGCGGAGCGTATGCTCACACTCAGGAGCATAGCGGTTATCCACTTTGTACTGGAATTGAGCCACTTCACTCAGCACCACAAAGCCATGGGCGCAACCGCGAGGGATAAATAACTGACAATGATTTTCATCACTCAGTTCTACAGCTATATGCTTACCGTAGGTTGGAGAATTTCTGCGAATATCCACCGCCACGTCAAGCACCTTGCCACGACTTACTCTGACGAGCTTTGCCTGAGCTGCATCTCCGCTCTGATAGTGCAATCCGCGAAGTACTCCGTACGTTGACATTGATTCATTATCCTGAACGAATACCACATCGCCCACATTACGCTTAAATTCCTCTGACTTAAACGATTCCATAAAATATCCGCGTGCATCTCCGAAGACCTTCGGAGTGATAAGCCAAGCGCCTTCTAATGATAATTTCTCAAAGTCCATTGTGATGATGAATTATTTATAAGTACAAAGATAATGCAATTTGATTTTAATACAAAATTTTGTTACTTATTGTAACGCAAAAAGTCTGCATAGAGCAGACTTTTTTACGTTCATATTACATTCTCGGTGGACGACCCGGACCGAAGCCGCGTCTATCATTTCTACTTGCAGGTTCATTGCCCTTACCGAACGTATTGAACCTGTAAGTAAAGGTAAACATAAAGTATCTTGTGAGAGTATTGTACTCAATATCATCTGTATAGTTTGCCGCAATAGTTCGTCTGATGTTACTTTGCTGCTTAAGCAAGTCGTATGCCTTAACTGAAATAGTAGCGGCATTTCCCGGAAGGAATTGATAAGAAATTGACGCATTCCATCTCCACATACTATTATCGTAACCTGCTGAATAACCGCTTGTAGCATTATATCTTAACTCCGAATTCAGGACAATACCTATCGGCGTGTAATACGTTCCGTTAAACATTCCGCCGTAAGTATGAACAGTAGAATTCTGAGAAGTTCCGAGGCTGTTGCTTGTAAGTTGAACACGGTACATCGGGCGCAACTCAAGTTCAAGATTATCCGGACGGAAAGCAATACCGAATGACTCTGACCACATAAATGAACGAGAAGTGTTTCTATCACCGTTATTAAAGCCCACCTGCTGATTAAAGTTTGCGAACATCATATTGTTAATAGTCCAAGTCTTGCGGGAGAGTGGCATTGAGAACATATTCATAAGTCTTGCGTTCCACACGCCGTTTACGTTCTCGTAAGTAGTGGTTTGACCTGAAGTCTCCGTATTATACACCGTTTTGGACACAATACTGTTCTGTACTGCTTGCGCATTGAACATAACCATTATTGAACGCTGTGTAGCAGAGTTGAAATCCTGAAATCTAAGCATCAGGGAGTGAGTGAACGAAGGATCCAAGTTCGGATTACCTACTACAACTTTCAGAGGGTCAGTATAATCGGCAACCGGCTGCAATTGACTCATAGACGGCTGAGAACTGCGTCCGCGATAGAACATATTCAAGGTACGTGTTTTTGTCATCTTAAAGCGCATACGCATAAACGGTGCCCAGTTCCATACCCAACGAGTAGGTATATCTCGTTCGGAATTTATTAAATCTCGAGAACTTGAACGCTGTGGTACAAGAGAGAAACCTGCATCAAGATTAAACTTGCTTGACACTTTCTTATATCCGAATCTGATATTCTGATTAAAGTAATCATTACGGAATTGATTGCTCAGAGTGTCATTAAAAACAAGTCTGTCATAGTCAATTATCGGCTCACCGGTGATTTCATCGTAAGTGACGGGGTAATCAAATACGTTTTTATCAGCATTGTTCCAGCGGTACTGAAGACGATAAGATAGAGTAAGGAAATTACCGTTCTTCACATTTCCAAGAGGCTCTGTCCAAGTTAAACGGGTCTGAACCGTATTGTTCCAAGTGTGATTATCAAGGTACTGGTCATACACATTCAGAGAATCCACGAGGAAGAACTTATTCCAGGAATAGCTGTTCTCATGCTCGCGCACGTTGCTTAACTGATAACGCATCTGCACCGAGAATGAACGCCCGGGATGAGAAAGGAACTTGTGATTATACACCGCTTCACCGCCAAACTCAAATGATTTACCATTTGAAGACCCTTTATTTATTGACTGAGCAGCAAGGTCATGCGCTTCATTTCCTGCATAATTCGAAGACGACTCGTCACTGTATGAATCATTGATGTTATAAGAAAAGCGAGGACGGAAATCAAAAGCATTGGCTGAATCAGGATTCCACTGGATACGGAAATCCGCTCTGATATTATGTCCTTTATCCAAAGCATTGCTTAGTGAACTCTGAGTAGGGAAAGAGTCTGTAAAGTTATACATTCTTTCCTGCTTCTTGTAAGTATCTCTATTTGTGTGAGAGTACATAATGTCACCGCCTACTCGGAGTATCTCCTTATTCCCTACGTTAAAGTTTACACCGAATGTCTGGGAATTATTAATACCGTCATTACCGCCGAACCTGCGGAAACGATTACCGTTTCCATCTGTAAAGCCAAGGTCATTAGTATTGTTTGCGCTACCTATAAACGTAATCTGATTATCATTCCAAAAACGGTTCACATTATATGTCACCTGGTATCTGTCATCAGTACCATAGCCGGCTTCGGCAGTACCGAACCAACCGTTTTTCATACCTTTTTTTACGGTAAGGTTTATCACTGTCTCATCTTCACCGTCATCTACGCCGGTCATTCTTGCAAGGTCACTCTTTCGGTCAACAACCTGAAGTTTATCCACCATCTCTACAGGCAAGTTTTTTGATGCCACTTTAGGGTCATCACTGAAAAACTCTTTTCCGTCAACGAGGATTTTCGTTACTTCCTTACCATTTGCAGTAATCTTACCATCGGAATCCACTTCCACGCCGGGAAGACGTTTAAGCAAATCTTCTACTACTGCATTCGGCTGAGTCTTGTAAGAGTCGGCATTGAACTCTACCGTATCTTCCATCACCTTAATAGGAGTCTTAATGGCAGTTACAGTGGCTTCCTTAAGCATAAATGATGATTCTTGAAGAGTGATAGGATCAAGTTTAACGCTCTTGTTTCCCACTACAACGTCTTTATACTGAGTCTTATAGCCAACATAGTCACATTGAAGAATGTACTTGCCGGATTTCACTCCTGACAGTATAAATTCGCCGTCAATATTAGCAGCACCGCCCTTAACGTATGTACTATCCTTTGCAGCGAGTAACCTTACGCCCGCCTCAGGCATTGTCTCGCCGGAAGAATCAAGTATTTTACCGGTAACATTGTAAGCACTCAATGTAAAAGGCAATAATGTAATAATAATGAATAACGGATTTAATTTACGTAATAGCATATTGCTTTTTCTTTTATAAAACACTCCTAAGACCATTGGCAAGATTAAATGTAAAAAATTCGGTTTATTAAAAAATGTTAGAATTATCAACTCTATAACAATCTCTAACCCATAACCTCCAACCTAAACAATCACCTCTTCAGTAAAATTCTCGGATACGGAGTGCGGATTGTCAGATTTTTATCACTCTTTATTTTTTTTACTGCTGCCACTGCATCTTCTTTCGTATTGAATGACTGAGCTATCACATAATATTCCGGCTTACCGTTTTGTACCACTAACGCTGACTTATAACCCATATCGGCAAGTCTTCCGCGCATTGATTTGGCATTAAATATCTGACGGAATTGAGCCACAACCACATTGTACTGTTTCAAATCCGATTTATAGCCTCCACATTCCACAGTAAACGCAACGTATTCCGCCCACTGTTCCGGTATCGCCTCGTCTGCAATACTGTCATCAATGGAGTCATTTACTTGCTTGTTCTTGGTAGCAAGGTCGTAAGCAGCCTTGTAATTCGCCTCAGTGGTTTTACAACTGTAAAATGTCAACAATGAAGACACTGTCATTGCTAATAATAATATTTTTTTCATATCTTTCCTTTTCCTAATTCTATTACTTCCAAATCCTCTATATTCCCGGCATCAAGCGTCAGGCGAACCAGTGTCCGCACTTTCTGCCAACCGTAATATCCGGCAGCTCCCGGATTGACGTGAAGCAAACCAAGTGTATGGTCCGGCATCACTTTCAGTATATGTGAATGACCTGACACAAAAAGTTTTATTCCATTTTCCACAAGCAGCCGCTTCAGTCCGGGTGAATAACGCCCGGGGTATCCGCCTATATGCGTCATAAGCACTTTCACGCCCTCCACTTCGAATATTTCCAATTCTTTACACCTGCGACACACTTCGCCGTGGTCAATATTTCCTGCAACTGCCCTCACCACAGGTGCTACAGCCTCAAGACGGACTATAATGTCTATATCGCCCACATCTCCGGCGTGCCATATTTCATCACACCCGGCAAAATGGACTGCATAGCGATCGTCCCAACAACTATGTGTATCGGAAAGCAAACCTATACGCTTCATAACGCAAAATTCTAAATATAATAAAAAACAAGGACGTATCTAAATAACTAAACACGCCCTTAAAAAGTATTATCTGTTATCCTCCGAAGTTATCGTAGTGGATACTTTCAGGTTCTACGCCAAGACCGTAAAGCATCTTGTTCACAGCCGCACTCATCGGACCCGGACCACACATATAGTACTCAATATCTTCAGGTGAATCATGATCCTTAAGATACGTATCGTAAATCACTTGATGCACGAAGCCCGGAGTGTATTTCACACCGGCAGCATCAGCAGCAGGGTCTGGACGGTCAAGAGCAAGGTGGAACTTGAAGTTCGGGAATTCCTTTTCGAGTTCAAGGAAGTCTTGCAGATAGAACACCTCATTAAGCGCACGCGCACCGTAGAAATAGTTCATAATGCGATCCGTCGTGTGAAGCGTCTTGGTCATGTGCATTATCTGAGCACGTAGCGGAGCCATACCTGCACCACCGCCTATCCACATCATTTCAGCCTTGGAATCAAAAATCGGGTGGAAATCTCCGTAAGGACCGCTCATTCGTACTTTATCACCCGGCTTAAGAGTGAAGATATAGCTTGATGCTATACCAGGCATCACGTCTTGGAAACCAACCTGCGGTTTCGGCTTAAACGGAGGAGTGGCAATTCTGACGGTAAGCATAATTCTGTCACCTTCAGCGGGATAGTTAGCCATAGAATAAGCACGGATTGTAGGCTCGGTGTTCTTACACTTCAATGAAAAGAGTCCGAACTTATTCCATGCCGGCAAATATTCATCACCGATAAGCGACTTGTCAATATCCTTGTCGTAATCCATCTCATAAGTCGGTATCTTTATTTGAGCGTATGAACCAGGGATAAAGTGCATGTGTTCACCCGGTGGCAACGCTACTATAAATTCCTTAATGAACGTAGCCACATTCTTGTTTGATATCACTTCACACTCCCATTCTTTGACGTCAAGAACAGAATCTGATACGTGGATTTTCATATCATCTTTCACTTTCACCTGACAACCGAGTCGCCAATGATCCTTTACTTCCTTACGTGAGAAATGGACTGTCTCGGTAGGCAATATTTCACCGCCGCCCTCAAGAACTTGAACTCGACACTGACCGCAACTGCCTTTACCACCGCAAGCTGATGACAAGAACACTCCGGAATCCGCAAGTGATGAAAGAAGTGACTTTCCCGCTTCAACACTTATCTCCTTACTGTCGTTCATATTTATTTTCACCTTACCGGACTTCACCAGGTAGTGCTTGGCTATAAGAAGAATTGCCACAAGCACAAGAGTGATAATCAGGAAGATACCTACACTTGATAATACTGTCAGAGATGTAGATGCTACGAGTAATATATTCAGTAATTCCATAATTCTCTGATTTTATAGTTTAATACCAAGGAAACTCATAAATGCTATCCCCATCAGGGCTGTTATTATAAACGTTATTCCTATTCCTCGGAGTGGCTTCGGAATATTTGAATAACTTGTAACCTTTTCACGAATAGCCGCTATCGCTACAATGGCGAGAAGCCAGCCGAGTCCCCAGCCGGCTCCGGCACATGTGGCTGTCCAAACGTTGCTGAACTCACGCTGTTGCATAAAGAGTGAACCGCCGAGGATTGCACAGTTCACTGCTATCAACGGTAAGAAAATGCCTAATGACGCATACAGCGACGGGCTATACTTCTCTACAGCCATCTCTACAAGCTGTGTCATAGAAGCTATCACGGCAATAAACATTATCAGAGAAAGGAAACTCAAGTCAACCTCCGCAAAGTCCTCGCTTATCCAGGACAACGCACCGGCTTTGAGTACATAATTTTCAAGCAAAAAATTGACCGGCAAACTGATAACAAGCATAAACGTTACGGCTACACCGAGTCCGAGGGCAGTCTTTACATTCTTTGAAACTGCCAGGAATGAGCACATGCCTAAGAAGTAGGCAAATACCATATTGTCAATAAAAATTGACTTTATAAAAAGATTCAGTTCTTCCATAACTATTGTTCTTGTAAGTCTTTGTTAATTGAACGATGAACCCATATAATACATGCCACTACGATAAGCGCCATCGGCGGCAATATCATAAGTCCGTTGTTTACGTAGCCGTGTTCGTAGCACCACTGAGGGATAACTTGAAAGCCGAGAAGTGTACCACTTCCGAGAAGTTCTCTGAAAAAGCCCACGATAACAAGTATTAGCGCATATCCAAGGCCGTTACCGATACCGTCAAGGAATGATGGCCAAGGACGATTTGCCATTGCAAAGGCTTCAAGACGCCCCATCAATATACAGTTCGTAATAATAAGACCTATAAACACGGATAACTGCTTAGCTACATCGTAAGCGTATGCCAAAAGAAGTTGATTTACCACTACTACAAGACCGGCTACTACTACAAGTTGTACGATTATACGGATATTGGTAGGTATCGTATTTCTTAATAGCGATATTATTACATTTGAAAATGCGAGGACGGCAATAACGGAGATTCCCATTACTATTGCCGGCTCAAGTTTCGCAGTTACTGCCAAGGAAGAACAGATACCAAGAATCTGAACAATGACAGGATTATCCTTTGACAGCGGATTAAATATTACGCTTTTATTTGTCTGTTTCTCTGCCATGACTATTTATTTCTTAAATTTTCAAGATATGTTTTATACGGCTTAAGGCAGTCACCGAGCATTGCACTTACGCCCTTACTTGTGATTGTTCCACCTGCCACGCCATCTACGTAATCCTCATCTCCGGCAGGTTTCTGACCTTTTTTCACCACAACGACAGGTTCAAACTGCCCGTTCTTGAACAGTGATTTGCCGGTAAACTGATTGCGAAAGGCATCTTTCGTTATCTCTGCGCCCAAGCCCGGTGTTTCCCCTTGATGACCGAAATATGCACCGTAGATAGTGCTACCGTCTTCATTAAGTGCAAGATAGCCCCAAATCGGACCCCAAAGTCCTGCGCCGTAAAGTGGTATGATATATTTGGTTGTTCCGTCTATACTGCATACGAATAGAGGTAATTGACGTTTATCTGTCGCTACTTTGCTTTCTGCTGCTATGCTTATCCCGAAAGCATCTGAGCCTATTGAATCGCCTTTTTCGTTAATGACTATCTGACTTACGATGTATTTATCAAATTCTGCCTGAATTCGGTCTTCTGCCGGAGTGATATTCACAGATGCAAGTATCTGACGACGACGATCGTTATCCTCATTTGCCTGCTGACGACTTTTAAGTGACATTGAAGCGAATGCAAGTGCTGCTCCTACTATCACTACAAGCACCACGACATATATTATCGTATATGTATTACTTTGCTTATTCATTGCTCAAAACTTTTTTACGATTAAGTCTGCGATTAATATTTACTCGTACTACACAGTAGTCAATAAGCGGCGCAAACACATTCATCAAAAGCACTGCAAGCATTGCTCCTTCAGGGTAACCTGTATTATACACACGGATAATTATTGCTATTACGCCTATCAGGAAGCCGTAAATGTATTTACCTGCCGTAGTTCTTGCTGCTGTCACCGGGTCTGTTGCCATAAACACTGCTGCAAATGCGAATCCGCCCAAGCATAAGTGTTCACCTACACCAAGCATTGAGCCCGGATAAGTGGGTGTGGCAAAAGTGTGTGCTATAAATGCCATTACAGCACCACCTGCGAATACTGACAGGATTATTCTCCAGTTCGCAATTCCTGTCAATAGAAGAAAGGCTGCACCAATAAGAATACAAAGTGTAGAAGTTTCGCCGAAAGAGCCCGGGATTAAACCGAAGAACATATCCCACAGACTGATTGCCTGATTAGACAAATCTGTAAGGACAACAGAGCCGGTTGATGTGGCTACTTCTCCCAACGGAGTTGCTCCGGTAAAAGTGTCCGGCAAATTATTGCCGAGACCGAAAATTGATTCTGACGCCACAAACACTTTATCACCACTCATACTTGCAGGATATGCGAAGAAGAGAAACGCACGGGTTACGAGCGCTATATTCAGGAAATTATATCCTGTACCGCCAAACACTTCCTTGGCAAATACCACGGAGAATGCCGTTGCCACGGCTATCATCCATAGCGGTGTATCTATCGGGCATATCATCGGGATTAAAAGACCTGACACAAGAAAGCCTTCTTGAATTTCTTCTCCTCGCCACTGTGCAAAGGCAAATTCAATACCGAGACCTACTACGTATGTCACTACTATCGTCGGCAATATGGCAAGAAAGCCATAAGCCATCATCTCCCAAAATGAAGCAACAGGCACGCCTGCCGCCATATAATTCTGATACGCTGTGTTATACATTCCGAAGAACAGACATGGGAGCAACGCTATTATGACAAGTGTCATAGCTCGCTTGGAATCACGGCTGTCGTGTATGTGTACGCCTGAGTGAGATGTAGTGTTAGGCGTAAACAGGAATGAGTCAAAGCCATCGTAAACGGAGCGAAAAGCACTCAACTTTCCTCCTTCCATAAATGCAGGCTTTATCTTATCCAGAAATTTCCTTAATGCTTTCAAAACGTTTTTTATTTTATATGATTTTACGTAATATGTTTCTTAATTCTTCCTATTCAAGTTCCTTACGGAGATAGTCTATTCCTTCCGCTACAATTTTTTGAAGTTCAAGTTTTGACGTATCAACGTATTCCGCAAGTGCAAAGTCCTCCGGCACAATTTCGTATATGCCGAGTTCTTCCATTTGATCTATATTGCGGGAAAGGATTGCCTTTATCAAGTACTCCGGAAGAATATCCATCGGCATCACAGAGTCGTATTCGCCTGACATTATCATCGCACGGCGTCCTCCGTTCAGCCTTGCATCAGGCTTGAAAAGACGATGTAAAAAATGTCCGGGGAATGAACGGCTTACACTCATCTTGCTCGGTGCTATTGATGCCCAACCCATAAATTCATCTACGTCATCACCTTCCGGGATTACAGTAACCTGGCGGTAAGGATAGTGAATAAAGCCGGACATACTTTCCGCAGTACCTGTCAACACGTTTCCTGCTATAATGCGTTTATGAGATTCTGACTCTGATATTTGATTTTTCAGAACGCCTGCAAGGTCTGCTCCTATTACTGTTTTGACATAGTGAGGTGTCTTGATTTCGCTGCCTGTCAGTGCAAGAGTTGCGGTAAAATCCGGTGTACCATTCAGTGCAAGTGCACCTATACGTGCCACTGTCACTGCATCAAGAACCCACACTGTCTCTCCCTTATTTACAGGAGCTACATGATTTATCATCACACTTGCATTGCTTGCCGGGTGAGGACCTTCAATTTCCACCATTTCGACTCCCGGAATGGCAAAAGTACCGGGGCGACAACTGAAATATACTTTACCTGACGTAAGGGCTGACAACATCTTCACGCCCTGCTCAAGTTCTTTTTCTTTTCCGGAAAGAAGTACTTGATAATCCGGGGCAAGCGGTGCAGAGTCAAATCCGGTAATAAAAATATCTCGCGGCTGAACATCGAATTTAGGCACTATCCCGTAAGGACGTTGACGTATCATTGCAAACAGTCCGGATTCAGCAAGAAGATTTTTAATGCTTTCCGCACTATCCGTTTTTACGTCAAAATGTTTAACTTCGGCTCTACCATCAGGCTCTACCACGAACTTGATAATCTTACGTCTTTCACCTCGTTCCACTGCCTTCACGACACCTGTAACAGGAGAAACGACTTTCACATTTTCGTATTTTTTATCATGAAAAAGCGGCGCACCTGCCATTACTGTCTCTCCTTCCTTAACTTCAGGCTTTGGAGTAATGCCATAGTAATCATCAGGATAAATCGCCACCATTTCAGGCTTAATTTCTACACTATCAGCCCCTTGACTGACAGCCCCCGCTATTTTGAGGTCTAAGCCTTTCTTTATCTTAATTGAAATGGACATAACAATAATATTATATAATACATGTGACTGCAAAGTTACGCAAAATTCATCATTCTGCAATTTAATTGTAAGCACTTAATTATTATTTATAAAAAAATTATTACCTTTGCACTTACGTAACTAATTAACTTATAATAATAAAAACCGACTCAATGTGAAAAAGTTCACTAATCTTCTCTTTATATTTATTACTTGTTTTTCCACTTTATTCGCTGAAAATGAATATTTAATCACTAAAAAAACACTTTCCTCAGGTAAAACTATCACGTTTGCCGGACGCACATTTACTGTCGGGAAAAACGTATTTTCTTCGCTCAATGATATAAACAACCTTGATGCAGGTTCTAAAATATTCTGTGATGCCGGTGATTACACGGAGAATGTTACTATTTCCGTTCCTAATATCACTCTGCTCGGCTCAAATGCTTTCGGCGATGAACGCTCCAATACTCGCAGCAATGAAGAATCTGTAATAAAAGGCACTTTAACAGTTAATGCTGACGGACTAACAATTAATGGATTTACGTTTACGGAAAACGGTTGTGTCGTAAATAACACTGCTACTGCCTCAGCCCCCGTTGACGGATTTAACTTCGTGTACAACAATGTTTACGGTTCATCTCTGAAAAAGAGCCGAAGCATTGCCGTTGTAAAACTCGGCAATGCTTTCTCAGGCAGTGACGCTAACAATGCCGAAGCCCACAGAAGATACAAGAACATCAACATCGCTCACAACACTTTTGACGGAAATGAAACCGCTAACGCTAATTTCATTGTCCTCAGCGGCTCTTACGGATACACTAATATTTGCGACAATGCGTTTAATGACGGAGGTATGAGTATTATCTTGAATAATGCTCAGAACGACATAGACATTACAAACAATTCGTTCAAAAATGTTGGCGGATTTGACCGGACAAACGGTTCTACCACAGGCGAATTCAGTATTTTTCTTTATTATATCGCATTCTCGAATTCCACTCTTGTCAACATCAAGAATAACACTTTCGATGCTTGTAACGGACAGTCAACGCTTTATGCTCCTATCAGATTTTTCCAAGGCGACAGCAACAATCCGAAACTTGAACCGAAAAATTGTCGTATTAACCTCAAATACAACACGTTCCGAAATATTTCAAATCCTAAGAACGCCCCTTCATCAAACACATCTTTCAACTATGTGTTTTATGCAAACAAAGACTACACTTCGCCTGCCGTTGTTGACACTCGACACAACAGATTTGACAACACGGAATACTGTATGGGGATTCTTCAGCAGCCTGAAGGTGACAGTCAGGAAAGATATTTCGCAAGCTCTACGGAACTGTTTGACTTCGCTACAAGCAAAGGTACTACCCTCAGTTATTACCTTGACCCGGTTGGAGCCGAAGTAAAAAAACTGAACCTCACAGGCTCTAATCGCGTGGCGCAAAGTTTTGACATTGATGACACTACGGGTGATATTTACTTCGTCCAGATTTGCCCTAATTCACAATCAGGACTAAAACTCAAAGCACAAGAACCGCTAATGGTTACGAGATACTATAAAAACTCTTCCGGCAAAATGGCTCAACAAAAAATGTACCTTGACCACGCAGGACACGGATCTAATATGGCGGTTTGCCGCTATAAAGGTACTCTGTACATTGCCACCGGCGGTGACAGTTACGACAAAAACACCACTCCGGCTAACACCTCCGGCGTAATGTCTCGCGCTTGCTGCGTTTTTCCGTTCGTAGCAGGTGCTACGGCTGACCTTGCAACTTCAAGCTTTACATACAAAAGCAAAAAATACACTATAAACAAGTTTATAAACAAGTTCGGAAGAAATTGGCAATACCCTGCCATTGACCGCGACAACCGACTTTTCTGCGAACGTTCCTCTAATGGTAACACTATTTATTTTGAAGTATATGACCTTGATGAAGTATTCACAAAATGGTCCGATGCCGAGCCAATTAACATAATTCCCGTAAAAAAGCAGACTGCCCCGGTTTACACTTCATCAAACACAGATAATAATTTTCCTAAACTTGACAAGGGATTTCAGACTTGGCCTCCACAAGGTTTTACTATCAGCGGTGACTATATTTACCACCTTGAAGGCGTAGGAAGAAACACTGACGGTGCCGCATCACAAAACGGAAAGACTATTCCTACTATTATGGTACACGCATTCAACTGGAAAACAGGGAAACTCGGGTATCGAAAACCTATTCTGAAATCCACTATTCTCAACCTTGATGACGGAGAACCGGAAGGCGTAAAAATACATCGTGACTCCGAAGGCAGAGCACACATGATTGTCAGCCTCGTCTCCGGTATGTCAGGATCCAGAAGAGCAAACTTATTTTACTACACACTTGACTCGGAAAAAGGTTTGTCACGCAGCATCGCAAAGGGCGAAATCACTACTGACGCAAGTAGCATCAATTTCACATCATCTGAAGGTGAAGCTATGCAGCAAACACTCTCATTTACTCGCTCAATGCAGACGGGAGAACCGACCTTCTGCATCAGCGGCAATAATGCGGATATGTTCAGCCTCACTTGCGATAAAACCGGAGAACTAATCACTACAAACAAGCTCACAATTACATATAATCCCCAAGGCAATGAGGACACTCACTCCGCTAAACTCAGAATATCATCTCCGAATGCCGGCGATGTCATTGTTAACTTAAATGCAAAAAACAACAAACTTTCATCTGTCAGCAGCATTGCAAATAACTCACCGAGACTCATCGTCACCACCGATAAACGCATCATCTCAACCGATGAAACAGACATTATCACCATTTACAACACTCTCGGACAGCAAATTACCGGCAGACTTAACCCCGGCATTTACATCGTCAAAGCAACAGACGTCTCAGGAAAAACATTCACGCACAAAATTATCATTAAATAATGTTATCAGGACTTGTCCGGTTAATCTTACACGCCAGGCAAGTCCTTAATTTTTCGCCTTCTAATCTCCAAATTTTGCTAAAAAAATTGGTTTATCCAAAAGTTATGGCTAACTTTGCGGTGTAAAACGAACTGCGGTTCACATAAAGGGGTCTCAACTGTCAAATGCTGAGATTCTTTATTTTTTTAATGTTTTAGAAAATAATTACTACTAATCTTTATAAAAAAACTTATTACCATGGCTATTACTTTTATGACCAAGGACGGCTACAAGAAAAAAATGGAAGAAATTGCCTACTTGGAAAATGTCAAACGCCCTGAGATTTCACGTGCTATAGCTGAAGCCCGTGATAAAGGTGACCTTTCCGAAAATGCCGAATACGATGCTGCCAAGGAAGCACAAGGCATGCTTGAAATGAAAATCTCACAACTCAAAGACCTCGTTGCTAATGCTCGCATCATAGATGAAAGCAAACTTAATACTGAAGAAGTGCAGATTATGAACAGAGTAAAACTCAAAAACTGCGCTAACGGTATGGTTGTGGAATACACTATCGTTGCTGACAGCGAAGCTAATCTCAAAGAAAAGAAAATTGCTTCTTCAACTCCTATCGCACAAGGTCTTTTAGGACACAAACTCGGTGAAACCGTTGAAATCCGTGTTCCTTCAGGACTTATGAAGTTTGAAATTCTTGAAATAGGATTCTAATATAACCTACACCACTATGGCATCAATTTTTTCACGTATTATTGCCGGTGAAATTCCATCTTACCGTGTTGCGGAAGATGAAAAAAACTATGCCTTCTTGGATATAAATCCGGTAACTAAGGGACACGTCCTCGTTGTTCCTAAAAAGGAAGTTGACTATATTTTCGACCTTGAAAAAGACGATTACGTATCACTTCACTTGTTTGCTGCAAGAGTAGCTAAAGCTATCAAAAAAGCGTTCCCTTGCACTAAGGTCGGTGAAACTGTTATGGGACTTGACGTTCCACACGCTCACATTCACCTTATGCCTCTTAATAAGGAAGCTGACATGAACTTTGCCAAGCCTCACTTGTCGCTCTCAGCTGAAGAAATGCAGTCTATCGCTGACAAAATCGCTAAAGAGTTCGAATAACATTTTTATTCCTTTTGACAATGAAAAATTTTACATCAAATTTTTTGGGCACTATAGCCGTAGCACTTTCCATTACCGCTTGCAGCAGCAACGAATGGACTGTGAAAGGCGATATTGAGGGCGGTGAAGGTCACTTACTCACCCTTGAAGCATCTTCAAACGGTGGCTGGTATATGCTTGACTCTCTTACACTCAAGTCCGACAAGTTCGATTTTTCACAACCTGCAGCCGGCTACCCGGACATATACCGACTCGCTATTGACGGAAAATACATTTATTTTCCTGTTGACTCAATAGAGACAGTCTCATTGAAAACGTCACTTGACAAGTTCGGCAGCGAATACACTCTTGAGGGCAGCGATGCAACTGCTATGATTATGGAAGTGGAAAAACGCGTGGCACAAGTAGTAAACACTAAAGGTGAATACGCCGTTGCCATTGACGACAGCCTTAAGCGTGACCTCGCCAAGATGATTATAGCTAATCCTTCAGGCATCGTGGCGTACTATATCATTAATAAGAAGATTGGTAAAACTCCTATCTTCAACGCAAGCGTTAAAAGCGACCTCCGCATTATCGGTGCTGTAGCAAATGCCTACACTGAAAATCGTCCTAACGACCCGCGTACGGAGTACTTGAAAAATCTTTACCTTGCGAACAAAGCAATGTACACCAATTACGCTAAAAATGATACCGTAGTAGTGGGACAAACTCACATCTTTGATATCAACCTCAACAATCCTGACGGTAAAAAGGTGAGCCTCGCAAATGAAGCTACAAAAGGCAAAGTAATATTACTTAACTTCACGTCAATGACTGCTGACGAATCTCCCGCGTTCAACATTGAACTTGCAAAGATTTACAACGAGTACAAAGACCGCGGATTTGAAATTTATCAAGTAAGCGTTGACGAAGACGAATACGCATGGCAGAAGGCTGCTAAAAATCTACCATGGATTTCCGTTTATGCAGGCGTAGATAATCCAAAGTGCCTTATTGAGTACAACGTCAATTTCATTCCTGCGCTTTACGTCATCAATCGTAACGGAGAAATTTCAGAACGTATCACCGATATTACTAAAATCAAATCTACTATAAGCAAATACCTATAATTTAATTTAGGCACGAAAAAAGAGGGGATTATGGCAACATAGTCCCCTTTTTCTTTTGAAAAACTATATCATCAAAGATGTGACTATCACGGCTCATTCATCTAAAGTAAAAGAAACATATATGTTTTAATAAAAAAGAAATCAGGTAAAGACGACGTTATCATAGAACCTTGGGGAAGCTCGGCTGGAAGAAACACTTGGTAAGCACTTAATGCGCAAGCATTTAGTATGCCGCTCGGTGATAAACGGACTTCCTGTATAATCGCGCTTCGGAGATGCGCGGTCTGTGATAGAGGTTTAGTGGAAATATTCTGAATTTTTTACAGACCGAACATCTCCGATATGCAAATCTGCTATATATAACTATCTCAGGGTGGCGCACAAAAGGGCTTGCCCTGAGTTACTTACAGCTGAAAGTTTTAGACTTTCCTTGATGACGTTATCCTTTTCTCACTACGCTTTAAATGAAAGAACCGTGTGTGACTATTCATTCAGCCAATCCTTAATACGCTTTTTGACTAACGATGTATCACAAAGTATCCGAATAAATTCCTTATAGGCAGCACTCTTATAAACTCCTTTGAGCATCTGCACGCAACCCTCCATTCGTCCCCCTTCATGGTTAATAGGCACTGCCACCAAGTCGTCAAAATCCTCTGATGCCGAAGAAGATAGAATTGTTAGCATACCGGTATTTCGCACAAGCCTCAGCAGCGGAGTTACCTCATTCATCTCTGCGCGTACATTCAGTGCAATCCCTGTATCCGCCAATATTTTTTCAAGAGCGATACGTGCCTGAAGTCCCATAGCCGGAAGTACGCAAGGATATTCACTTATTTCGGACAGAGAAACCTTTTCACGCCTTGCGAGCGGATGGTCTTTCTTCACAATTACCGATAGAACATCTTCAAAAAGAATATGTGACACCATAAAAGGATAATTCCCTTGTGGACGAAATGAAAGTACAAAATCAAGTTCATGGTTCATCAGTAAGTTTATAAGTTCCGTCATAGGCTTATAAACGATATTAAGAGAAATACCCGGATGAAGTTTCATAAAATCCTTCAGAGTGTCATTCATCACCATATTAAATGAATGAGTCACACCGATATTAAGCGTGCCACATTCCATAGTCCGCAAGTCTTCCATTCGTCTTATGCAATTATTAGCTGACTCAATAGTCTTCTCGGCATAAGGAAGCAGTTCCCTTCCGGCATCAGTGAGCGATACCTCATGGGAATTCCTATAAAAAAGTGCAGCATCAAGTTCTTCTTCAAGTTGCTTTATAGTTTGCGAAAACGTGCTTTGAGTTACACATAAAGTCTTTGCCGCCTCTGAAAAGTTTAATGTCTTGGCAGCTTCAACAAATGCTTTTAAATACCTTAGTTCCATAAGTGTTGCGAAGGTTTTTTCGTTACTTTTTCTCTTAGTTTGCAAAAATAGTATAATTATTTTGATTTATATCATCTTGTAGCAGAGAATGCATACTTTTTCAAGCAAAATATCGGCACTGTCACACCTATAAACATCATCAGCACCACAAGTCCGCATACAATCCCATTGTAATTAAACTGATATAAATAATGCATAAACATACTTTCATCATCATTCTGTACACACTGCAGCAGCGCTTGCACCGTGCGGTAAGCGTACATTCCCGGAATCATTGGCAATAACGCCGGAAATGACATACTTTCCGCAGGGGCTTTCCAGTGCGATGACACCGGAATTGATAATACGCCTATCACCAATGCGCCTATAAGACTGCCAAGGATAATTCCAAAACCGAATTCTCCCATCAGCACTGTACGAACTCCGTGACCTGCTGCCGCAAGAATAGCACAGCCTGAAAATGCTTTATACGGTACATTACTGATACTGCCGAAACCTATAGCCGCTACGGCTGCGAAAAAACAATCTTCTATTAACGGTAACATAATACTAATCCTTAACAAATAATACTTACACCACTTGGGCATTCATTAACAGCAAACCTATATACAGACCCACTGCAAGGCATACCGTAATAATACATGACTGTATCAGCCTGCTTATCGCACTTATATAATGTCCATTGATAAAGTCACTTACGGAATTCAAATACGGTATTCCCGGCACAAGATAAAGCACACTCGTGGCAAGGGCTATATCCGGTGTATCTCCAAGCCCGAACACATGACCCGAACACGATAAAATAGCAGATATACAACTGCATACTATTATTGCCAACCGAAAATCAATCTTATACCTTGAAATAAGCACGTCCTTTGAGTAAAAACCTGCCGCTGTAGCTATCAACACTATCAACATTGACATAAAATCGCCTCCGAAAAGACGGCAGAAAGAGGCATTTGCAAGAGAGGTCAAAACTGCCACTACCCAAAAAGGAATACGCGGAGTAGATAACACGTCCTCGTATCTTCTTATTGCTTCATCTAAATCCAAATGCAAGTCATAACATTGCCAACTCAATCGACTCAACTCACTGACAGTATTGAAATTAATCGCACTTTTCTGAATTTTCTTATTCATTGCAATCAACTCATTATCCTTATCAGCAAGTCTCTTGAGCCAAACCTCTACATGTAGCGGATATATATTAATCTCTGACTTATATCCGTAAGCTTCAGCAATACGTAAAACATTTTTTTCAATTCTCACCGTTGTGGCACCGCACTCGAGCAGCGTCGTGGCATAATCAGTCAAAAATTTACTGAATTTCTTATTATCAGAATCCATTATTCGTCGTCATCATCTTCGTAACCATAAATTGAATCCACTGAATTGTCATTAAACACAATAAAGTGGTGTTTATGATTTTCATATTTCATTTTGTGGTAAACTTTACCGGCAAATGCCAATAAAATTACAAACAATACGCATCCGATAATCAACCATGCGCCAAAACCGCTTTGTATAACTGTATGCATTATCATAATTCTTAAAATTTTAATTACGCTGCAAAGGTACGTTACAGAAATTCCGCACAAAAACGTTGATATACGTTTATTCTAATAACAAGTATTGAAAAAAACGAAAGCAAATATTACTCTGTTTGTTCACATATATTATAGCACCCCATAAAAAATTACACCGCAAAAATGTCGTGTTTTTATATACAAAATCCGACAAATGGAACTACTTCTACACTTTTAACGTTTATAGTAAGACCTATTCTTAAACTTATTTATTACCTTTGCACTGAAAAAACTCTTTTATTGTTTTGATAACAAACAGTAGAAATAAATTTCCATATTATGGCAGGAATTAATAAAACTAATGCGGCTCGACTGCTTGACCGCGCTAAAATACATTACGAGTTAGTACCTTACACTGTTGACGAAAATAATCTTGCCGCTACTCACATAGCCGAGCAACTTAATGAGAATATCAAGCAAGTGTTCAAGACTCTTGTCTTATCAGGCGAACGCTCCGGATACTTCGTCACGGTGATTCCGGGTGATGATGAAGTGGATCTCAAAAAAGCCGCTAAAATCGCAGGTGCTAAAAAGGCTGACCTTATACCGATGAAAGAACTTTTACCACTCACCGGATACATTCGCGGAGGCTGCTCTCCCATAGGTATGAAAAAGCCGTTCCCCATATACATTGACAGCACTGCTACGGATTTTGACTACATCTACGTCAGCGCAGGCATTAGAGGATTGCAACTCAAACTTAATCCCAAGGATTTAATCACCTATACACACGCCACTATCGCCGAATTAACCCACAAAGAGGAAAAGACAGACAATGATGAATAGATTTGGTAATATTTTTTCCGTTACTACCTTCGGAGAATCCCACGGTGCGGCTATCGGAGGCGTGATTGACGGTATGCCTGCCGGCATTGAAATAAGTACGGACTTAATCCAAAAAGAACTTGACAGACGTCGCCCGGGACAATCTGATATCGTCACTGCACGCAATGAGCAAGACAAAGTGGAAATTCTTTCCGGTCTGTTTGAAAACAAGACCACAGGACAACCCATCGGATTCATCGTACGCAATGCGGACCACCACTCTGCCGATTACAGTAATATCAAAGACTTGTACCGTCCGTCTCACGCAGACTTTACCTACTCTGCAAAATACGGTATCCGCGACTATAGAGGTGGCGGACGTTCATCTGCGCGTGAAACTATTTCCAGAGTTGTAGCAGGTGCATTTGCCAAGCAAGCACTGAAAACTGTAGGAATTGACATCTGCGCCTACACATCACAAGTTGGCAACATCACCGTGAACAAGAAATATACAGAACTTGACTTGACTGCCATTGATAGTAATGACGTACGCTGCCCTGATGCAGAAACGGCGGATAAAATGAAGTCACTCATTCTTGACGTAAAAAAGAATGGAGACACTATCGGCGGTATTATCACAGGCATAATCAAAGGTTGCCCCGCAGGACTCGGCGACCCGGCTTTCGGCAAACTCCATGCAGTGCTTGCATCTGCAATGATGAGCATCAACGCCGCCAAGGGATTTGAGTACGGTATGGGATTCGATGGTGTCACACATCGAGGAAGTGAAATGATTGACTCCTTCATCAGCAAAGACGGAAAAATCACCACTCTCACCAATCATTCAGGCGGAATACAAGGAGGTATTTCAAATGGGCAAGACATCACATTTCGCGTAGCATTCAAGCCCGTTGCCACTTTGCTCAGAGAAGTCCGGACTGTTGACAAAGATGGAAATGCCACAGTGCTAAAAGCCAAAGGGCGACATGACCCTTGTGTATTGCCAAGAGCAGTACCGGTGGTTGAAGCAATGGCAGCAATAACTATTCTTGATGCATGGCTTGCAAACAAGACAGTAAAAATGTAATGGGACAGTTTTACAGAGATTACTCGGACTACCTTTCAGAACGATTTGACCATAAGATGCAGAAACTTACGGTCAATGCAGGATTTACGTGTCCTAACCGTGATGGCACAAAAGGCTACGGTGGCTGCACGTACTGCAATAATCAAGCTTTTAACCCGTCTTTCGCACAAAAAGGTGAAAGCATCACGTCACAACTCGAAAAGGCTAAACACTTCTTTGCACGCAAATATCCGCAAATGAGGTATTTGGCATATTTTCAAGCATATACAAATACTCATTCATCTGACATTGACCGACTGATGAATATGTACTTCGAGGCGCTGAGCGTTGACGGGATTGACGGGCTTATTATCGGCACGCGACCGGATTGTATGCCTGACGAATTACTGAAAGAACTATCCGACTTAAATTCATTCCCGGGAAAAGTGATGATAGAATACGGTGCCGAATCGTCATTCAATGAAACGCTCGTACGCATTAATCGCTGTCACACCTGGGAAGAAACCGTAGATGCGGTAAAGCGAACTCACGATGCGGGTATTGACACCGGGTTACACTTCATCTTAGGTCTGCCCGGCGAAGATGAAGAAATGATGCTCAACACTGTTGACAAAGCCTCTGAACTACCGATTCAGACAATAAAATTCCACCAACTGCAAGTTATCCGAGGCACTCGACTTGCCTCTGACCTTGAAAAGCACCTTTACGAACTCCACACATTCAGCATTGATGAATATCTCTCACTATGCGCTAAAATAATACAAAGAATAAACCCGAACATTGCCATAGAGCGTTTCACATCTCAATCACCTGACGAATTGCTCATCTCACCGCGCTGGGGACTGAAAAACTACGAGTTTGTCAATCGGCTGAACTCTATTCTCAGAAAAATAAGAGCCACATCTCACTGATGTGACTCTCGAATATTGTATCATCAATACTTACTTTCTTAAAAAGCTGAAGCTTTAAGTTGCAAGCCTATCTTTTCAGAAAGCCCGAAAAGCAAGTTCATATTATGGACAGCCGTTCCTGATGCACCTTTCAGCAGATTGTCTATAACTGCAGTTATGAGCAGCTTTCCGTCAATCTTTTCAAGATGGATAAGACACTTGTTAGTATTTACCACGTCCTTCAAATCCACAGGAACATCGCTCACGAACGTAAAACTATGATCCGAATAATATTCCTCATAGAGATGCTTTACTTCCTCTATCGCCAAGTTACAGTCAATATATGTCACAGCCATAATTCCGCGCGAAAAACACCCGCGCATAGGCACGAACAGCACTTCGGAATTAAAACTGCTCTGAAGAGTTTTCAGAGTTTGGCGTATTTCATCAAGGTGCTGATGGCGGAATGGCTTATAGATGGAAACGTTATCGTTTCTCCACGAATAATGCGTTGTGACAGAGGGTTTTACACCTGCGCCCGTACTACCGGTTATGGCAGTAATATGGATATCTGAATTGAGCAACAGATTTTTTGCCAACGGGAGTAAAGACAGTTGGATAGCAGTGGCAAAACACCCGGGATTCGCTACGTGAATAGCACCGCGAACAAGCCTTTTACGATTCAGTTCCGGAAGACCGTACACGAAATCATGACTACCGTCTTCAATCCTGAAATCATTTGACAAATCTATGATTTTCATATCCTTAGGCATTGTAGCCGAATTTTCTGCCATAAACTTGCGAGACTCTCCGTGAGGAGTACAGAAAAAGAGGACATTGATATTATCATAGTTGTAAGTATCAGAAAACACGAGGTCTGTTTCACCGAATAAACCTTTATGAACATCTGTCACCGGCTTACCCGCATTACTTGAAGAATGGACCCACTTTAACTCCACGTCAGGGTGATTTAACAACAATCTTATTAATTCACCCGCCGTGTAACCGGCACCTCCGATAATTCCTGCTTGTATCATAACCTTTTCAATTAAAAATCCGATTTACCATTACGCTTTAACACGCTATGATAAATTTTCATTTGATTGCCCAAAATAGTGGTAAAGCCTTTAATATCGTCAGCAGTCCAAGCCTTGCTGAGTTCACCGTACTCGCCGAAATCCGTCTTCATCAAGTCGAAATCACTTTCAACTCCCACTAAGACGTATCTGTATGGCATAAGGTTCACTATCACACGACCCGTAACATTACGCTGAGAAGTAGTCAAATAAGACTCTATTTCTCTCATTACCGGTTCAAGGTACTGTGCTTCGTGTAAGAACATGCCGTACCAATTACCGAGTTGGTCCTTCCAATACTGTTGCCACTTGGTGAGTGTATGCTTTTCAAGCATCTTGTGTGCGGCAATAATCAGCAATGGCGCACCGGCTTCAAAGCCTACACGGCCTTTAATACCGATAATAGTGTCACCAATGTGCATATCTCTACCTATTGCGTAAGGAGCAACAATTTCTTCAAGTGCCTGGATTGCAGCAACTTTATCACTGTATTCCACACCATTTATTGCAGAAATTTCACCCTTAACGAAATCAATTGTGATTTGACAGTCTTCCTTAGCAGTCATCTGAGTAGGATAAGCCTCTTCAGGCAACGTCTGATTACTCTTAAGAGTTTCCTTACCGCCTACACTTGTACCCCACAGACCTTTATTGATAGAGTATTCAAGTTTCGTAAAGTCAGCCTCGTAACCATGTTTCTTAAGATATTCAATCTCATATTCGCGAGTAAGATTCATATCACGAGTAGGAGTGATGATTTCTATCTCGGGAGCAAGAATTTGGAAAGTCAAGTCAAAACGCACCTGGTCATTTCCGGCACTTGTACTACCGTGAGCCACGCAGTGAGCACCTATCTTCTTAGCGTACTCAATAATAGCGATAGCTTGGAAAATACGCTCGGAACTTACTGAAATAGGATAAGTGCCATTACGAAGCACATTACCGAAAATCATGTACTTAATACTCTTGCTGTAATATTCTTGAGTAATGTCAAGCGTAGCATGGTCAACAGCACCGAGAGCCATTGCTCTTTCCTCTATTTTCTTTAACTCCTCCTGTGAAAAGCCACCGGTGTTCGCGATTGCAGTGTAAACATCGTATCCGCAATCTTCACTCAGATATTTGACGGCAAAAGAGGTGTCAAGGCCTCCACTGAACGCTAATACTACTTTTTTCTTGTTCATTTATAATTGATAAAAAATTGTTTGTAATTATTTAATTATTGTATTGTGATACGGTTCGGACGGATCATACATAAGTCCTGTACACAGACACTTATGTCCGCCGTTACGCTGAAGGATATCAAAGTTCACACAACTTTCGCAGCCTCGCCAGAATGCCTCGTCAGTGGTAAGTTCATCAAACGTTACCGGTCGGTAGCCAAGTTCGAAATTTATCTTCATCACTGCTGCACCTGTAGTCAAAGAAAAAATCTTTGCCTTAGGAAACATTTCTCTTGAAAGCCTGAAAATTCGTTCTTTAATTCGTCGGGATAAACCTATTCCCCGGTATTTATCTGCGACAATAAGACCGGAGTTCGCTACGAACTCCTTATTGCTCCAACACTCTATATAACTAAAACCGGCAAACTCTCCGTTGCACAACGCCACTACAGCCTTATGCTCCAGCATCTTTTGACGAACATACTCCGGTGAACGCTTGGCAATACCCGTGCCGCGCACTTTTGCGGCTCTATTGATAGTGTCAAGTATTTCATCTACAAACTTAATATGTTCTTCGCCGGCTACAACAATTTCTATTTCTGAACAATCGGGCATTTATTTTTACTTATTTGACAATATTTTTATGTTACACAATTAAGTTCCTAAAATCGAGTTTTGTCCCATACTCTTAAGGATTGACTCGGGTAAAAATGAATGGAGTAATTCAATTATCTGCTCATACTTAAGATTCGCATCTACTATCATAAACACTGTATCCGCTCCCGGAACAGTGCCAAGAATATGAGGAGAATGAAGAGTATCAATATCATACGCTAATCCGCTTGCATAACCGTTTCGTGTCTTTAACACTACGATATTGTTCGAAACGGCGCATGAAATCACCGCACTGTGAAATTTCTCCTTTTGCCCGGCCATAAGCACGGGCACGTCCTTAAGTTCACTACTCCGGACTATATGTTCCGGCTCAAGGATTACGTACCTGTAACGTCCTTTACCATCAGTGGTCTTTGTGGCGTGAAGTTTTTTCAAATCCCTTGAAAGAGTTGCTTGAGTAACTTCAATTCCTCTTTCCAATAGTAATCTTAATACGTCTTCTTGACTCCTGATAATGTGTTTATTCAGAATCTCGGTAATGACGGCTATGCGAGAATTCCTGTTTTTCATAAAAGATGTGATTTTATAAAGTTACAAATTCGGTTATTATTGACTGATTTATACATTGTTAAATATAAAAATTATGCAAATGTAACATTATTAATCTAATCTACATAAATTAATTCACATTTTTTTGTCCATTATCAGCAGTTTTTTCAAATTTTTCCGACATTTTTACTATAAAAAAAAGAGAGTTTGCCATTTTCATTAGCAAACTCTCGCAAGCTGTTGTCTTACCTGGATTCGAACCAAGACAGGCAGAACCAAAAACTGCAGTGCTACCATTACACCATAAGACAATCCTCTTTGCTCAAGGAACTGCGTCGTTCCCTAAAGCGTTGCAAAGGTATAAACTTTTTTTCAACCTGCCAAATATTTTTTTGAGATTTTTAAAAAAATATTTCGAAAGGATAATATACTTTTAGTATCTTGTTAATTATCAATATATTACGTCATTACATTTTTTACTTGCAAGAAGTTATTCACTATGGTGTACAACTGAGTGTACACCGGCAAAGAGCCTATTGAAATGGATTCAAGCAACTGAAAATCGCTGCAAAAGAAGAATATATCAATGCCACTGTAACACCTATCTTGAATACGGTGACAAAGAGAAAGCCAAGCAGCGATCCTATTCCGGACATCAGAGCGGCATTAGTAGTATTATTTCCCAACAGTTCACCGATAAACGCTCCTAAAAAAGGTCCGATTATTAATCCCCACGGCATAAAAAGAAGACCTGCGATAGAACCGATAAAGCAACCCCACTTTCCCCATTTAGTACCTCCGAAAAATTTCACTCCTAATGCAGGGATAACAAAGTCTACTACTATAGTTAATAATGTTAGGACACCGAAAAGGATTATAGCACCGGTCGACAACCCCGTGCCTGCCGGTGTCAACAGCAATAAGAGGTAACCGATAAACGCTAATGGTGGACCGGGGATAGCAGGTAAGACACAACCTATAAAGGAAAGCAACATCAATATCGTTACTATAAAATAAATAAAGTATTCCATTGTTTTTATCTTTTATTTTGTGCAAATATAATAAATATCGTGATTCTAAAAAAGGCTACATCGCTGATGACTGCGACATAGCCCTTTTTATGACACGAATATTACTGATTACAATACTATTTTTTTGCCTTCAATGATATATACACCTGTAGCAAGATTTGAAATAATATTATTGCCGGCATTTATGTGTTGACTTACTGTAATACCATTCGGAAATACAATATTGATATTTCGTTCAGTCTGCGATTTGATGTAAAGCACACCGTCTGATGAAGTTATTTCCATATTATCAATATTTACACTTTCTACACCGTCATGGTCAAATCCGTTAAACGTATATGGGGAATTTGAGTTTATACAATGGTTCTGCATTTAAAGATTTTATTTTAGTTCGAAGCTAACTTTTGTGCGAATGTCGGCAGATGAAGCAGCAACCAAAGCCTCAAACTTACCGGGTTCAGCAACCCATTGATGCTTCGCATCATCAAAATATGCCAATTCTTCTGCAGTAATTGTAAAAGATACTTGCTTTGTTTCATTAGGTTGAAGCACTACCTTGCAAAAACCTTTCAACTCCTTTACAGGACGAGGTAAAGATGACTTCAAATCTCGAATATAAAGCTGTATTACTTCGGCACCCGCACGAGAACCTGTGTTTGTTACAGGAACGGTAATGACTAATTTTTCGTTCTTTTCCATTATTTTTCTGTCTGCTTCTGCTTTGCCGTATTCAAAAGTTGTATAACTCAACCCGTGACCAAAGGGAAAAGTGGGTTTCAGCCTATTTTTGTCAATAAACCGATAACCTACGAATATGCCTTCATTGTATGGTATGTCAAAAACCTCGTTACCCAAGGCATCTATTCCCTTGTGTCCGGGATACTCTCCCAACTTATGGGCGCCACACTGGTCAAGACTTGAATAATATGTATAAGGAAGTTTTCCACTCGGATTCACATCGCCAAGAAGTACAGAAGCCAAGGTATTACCGGTTTCGCTGCCTAAATACCATGCCTGCAAGATAGAATGTACTTGGTCTTTCCAAGGCATAGCCACCCCCGTACCACTGATATTGACAACAAATAAGTTCTCGTTGGCTTTAAACAGTTCCATAATCAGCTCGTTTTGATTGTATGGTAGTTCCATTGTCTCCCTATCTGTACCTTCGCAATCCTGGTGTTCACTTTTATTCAAACCACCTATAAAAAGAACAACATCCGCATTTTTCGCCACACGTATGGCTTCCGCTTTCAGTTCCTCAGCACTGCGATTGTCCTGTAGATTCTGTCCGGTTTTTACTCCGTTAAATTCTCCTGCCGTATCTCCCACATATCCACGAGCGTATATTATTTCCGCTTGGTTACCGATGCGTTTTTTCAATCCGTCCAAAGGTGTAATCTCATATTTTGCCTTTAAGGAAGAAGAACCGCCTCCAACAGTCATCATTTTAATGGCATTTTCTCCGATGACAGCTATGCGACGAACCTTTGACAAGTCGATAGGCAGTATCCCCGTATTATTCTGTAACAGAACGACGCCTTCTTCACCAATCTTCCGACAAGCAACCTTGTGTTCGTCTGAAACCATAGATCCCCAAGGCTTTTTACTATTCATGGCAGTGCGGAAAGTAAGTCTTAAAACCCTGCGAACCTTGTCGTTTAGTTCCTTCTCTGTGTATATTCCGTCTTGAATTCCTTTCAGATAAGGGTTAGCAAGCCAATAATTATCATAGGCATTACTGGCTCCTTCTGTCAGTCCGTCCGTCCAGCTTCCGAACTCCATGTCAAGACCGCCGGTTACTGCCATACGTGTATTATGTACAGCTCCCCAGTCTGAAATTACGGCACCGTCCCATTGCCATTCTCCTTTCAATATCTGATTCATAAGAATCGGATTGTAGCTGGCATGTTCACCCCGAAACAAATTGTAGCCTCCCATAAAACTCCAGGCTTTTCCCTCCGTGGCAGCAGCCTTGAAGCCGGGAAGGTAAATTTCATAAAGGGTACGGTCGTCTACAATGGGGTTGGAAGTATGACGATTTATTTCATTATTGTTTAAGGCAAAATGTTTAACGCAGACGGCAACACCATTGCTTTGCACGCCTTGAATGTATGGTACAGCCATATTGCTTGTCAGATATGGGTCTTCTCCCATGTATTCGAAGTTACGTCCACAAAGCGGGGTACGGTAAATGTTTATTCCGGGTCCCAATAATACATTTTTGTTACGGAATCGAGCTTCCTCTCCGATGCTTTTCCCATACAATAGTGCCATGTCAGGATTCCATGTGGCAGCCAGGCAACTCAGTGCAGGGAAAGCTGTGCAAGAGTCGTTAGTCCACTCAGCCTGTTCCCATTCGTCCCATAACACCTCCGGGCGTACACCCATCGGACCATCGGTACACCATAGTTCAGGTATGCCGAGGCGAGGGACACCGGGAGCACTGAATTTGGACTGAGCATGAATAATATTAATTTTCTCTTTCAAGGTCATGCGAGAAAGTGCATCTTCAACGCGCTGTTCCAGTGGTTCCTTTTCGTCCGGATAAACTGGAGTCTGTGCTGTTGCAAGCAGTCCTGAAATCCAAAAGGGTAACAATACGGCAACTTTCAGTATTCTTGTTTTCATAATTGGTTGAATTTATTACTGTCCGCTAAAAATTTGATGTCTGATAAAATTAGGGCTGATTTCATTTGCATAAGTCAGCCCTAAATGGTTATTTTGCTTTTGCAACAAAACACAGATAACCATGAGCAAAAGTACAAATTTTTTCGGATAGCCGATATATGGTGAGTTAATAAAATCACTTGACTGGAAAAATCGCAGGTTCAAGTGCAATAAAAATTCAAATACGGGTTACGCTTATTGCAAATTTACTACTTTCAGTCTTGCAAAGTAAAATAGAAAGACGCTGGAGTTTTTCAGGATTGGCTACAATAGTGCGTATTATGTTGATGTATTATCCGGATCTTGAAAAATTACTCAATCAACCTGATGCAGATTGGAAAATTATGATTGCCGAGGCTGACGATTCGCCTCCCGATAACTCTGTAAATAACTCCGGGGGCTTGTCATACACTAAATATAACCCCAACTTCTATCTTTCAAGAGGTTGGGCGAGCTATTTTATGGTTTAGCGGATAGTAATAATATTGAACTTTAAATGAAAGACCCGTGAGAGCGTGAAGTCATATCGAGTACAAATTTAGCAAAATACGCAAATAATGATTAAATTTGCAGAAATATTATTTTTTGATGAAAGCAAAGACTTTATATATCTCTGATCTTGACGGAACTCTCTTAAACAACGACAGCGTTGTCAGCAGACATTCGGCACATATCATATCTCGTCTTAGCGAGAAAGGTGCTATGATTACAGTGGCTACCGCTCGCACCCCCGCTACTGCTGATATTCTTCTGGCTGATTGTAAAATTAATGTACCGATGATTGTGGTAACCGGTGCTGCAATGTGGTCACATTCGGAGAAGAGATATATCTCAGCCAAAACATTGGAGCGCAGCCTCCTTGATACTTTGCTTAAAGAGTTTGACGAGTACGGGATATCACCGTTCGTCTATTCGTTTGACAGTAAAAACGGTTTTCCGTCACTTCTTGACGTTTACCATAAGTCTCCGATAATGAATCCTCGTGAAACGGACTTTTTTGAGAACAGGAAAAAACTCAAAAAGTTTTTTATCGGCGAAGATATTTCCGAAAAAGCACGCGACAATGCATTGCTCCTCTTTGCGATAGGGAAAACAGAAAGTATTATGCCGGTTGCAGATTCGCTGAGGAGTAAAAATATTTGCTCCATGTCCGCTTATCCGGATATTTTTGATGAATCATCATCGCAGATTGAAGTTTTTGCACCCGGTGTGTCAAAGGCAAATGCAGTGTTGAAGTTAAAAGAAATGACAGGAGCAGACAGAGTGGTCGTCTTCGGTGATAACCTTAATGATATATCTATGATGTCTGTAGCAGACGTGGCAGTAGCCGTGGAAAATGCGTACCCTCAGGTAAAAGAAGCTGCGGATATCGTCATAGGGCGAAACACTGAAGATGCCGTGGCAAAGTTTATTAAAGAAGATTTTGAAAAATGAATATTTACGAAGCAAGAAGATATGGCGTAGTAGTATTTTTTATTCTCACCATCAGTGTTGTGGTGTTTTTCCTTTACACGTCATCTAATCTTATAAATGACTTGTCACGTCAAGAGCGTGAGCGTATGCAGATTTGGGCAGACGCTACGAAGAAAATCGCTAATATTACTATGAGTGAAGATGACTCGTACCATTCAAACGTGGATATTGACTTTCTGCTCAGCATTATAGAGCAAAATCACTCTATTCCGGTACTTCTCACTGACGATGCCGGGGAAATCCTACTCCACCGAAATTTCGACTTGCCGGAACCTGTTGATTCTCTCGCTCCATACATCATTTCCGATGCTAACAACGATTTTCTATATGAAAAATTGTCAAAATTGAAAAACGGCAAAAATGTTATCCATATCCAGATTTCCCCCACGGAGCAGCAGCATATCTATTACGAAGATTCAAAGTTGCTGAAAAAACTCGGTTACTATCCTTATATACAAATCCTCGTATTATTCGCTTTTATCGGAATAGTGTATTTCGCAGTTTCTTCAACCAAGCGCGCAGAACAGAATAAGGTATGGGTAGGACTTTCAAAGGAAACGGCTCACCAGCTCGGCACACCCATTTCGTCACTGATGGGCTGGATTGAAGTGCTTAGGACTACTGATATCGAGCAAGATTACGTTGACGAAATGAACAAGGACGTAAACAGACTGTCAATGATTGCATCGCGTTTTTCCAAAATAGGCTCTAAGCCCACCCTTGAGCCTTGCGACGTGAACACTGTTGTTGCACACGCATCGGAATATATGGCTACGCGCATTTCATCTCGGATAAAACTTATCACCGACTTATACCCCTCCCCTATCGACGTAAAGGCATCAGAGCCTCTATTCCAATGGGTTATGGAAAACCTCATAAAAAATGCCGTTGATGCCATGGAGGGAACGGGAACTATAACGGTAACTTCCGGTGTGTCCGGCAAAAATGCGTTTATCCACGTGCAAGACACCGGCAAGGGTATTCTGCGTAAAAATTTTGATAACGTTTTTAATCCCGGATTCACTTCAAAAAAACGTGGCTGGGGACTCGGCTTGACTCTTGCAAAACGAATTATTGAGCAATACCACGGCGGAAAAATTTATGTACTTAACTCGGAAATAGGAATTGGTACTACTTTCGCTATTGAAATACCATTGACGACAGATAAGGAATGAAAAAATCAGAAATAATCTCAGCTGTTAAATCCCGCCTCGGGATTCAGGAACTCAATCCTATGCAACTCTCCGTTATGTCCTGTGAAGAAAAAAATTTACTCCTTCTTTCTCCTACGGGCAGCGGTAAGACCATAGCTTTTGCTATCGCTATGCTTAAAATTCTCGGTGCTCCTTGCGGACGTATCCAAGCGCTCGTTATCGCACCGTCTCGTGAACTCGTAATCCAGATTTACGACGTTATCCGAACTCTTGCAGCCGGGTATAAGACATCTGCATTTTACGGCGGACACCGTATGAGCGATGAAGTCAACTCCGTGGAAGGTGCTGTGCCTGATATTTTGATTGCTACTCCCGGACGTCTGCTTGACCACCTGAACCGCGGCACGATTGACTTGAAAGGCGTATTTTCTTTGACTTTTGACGAATACGACAAATCCCTCGAACTCGGCTTTCAAGATGAAATAAAGCGCATTTCGCGTCGACTCCCTTCAAAGATTTCTTCAATAGTCCTTACCTCAGCCACTCGTCTTGATGAAATCCCGGATTTCTTGCCGATTAGAAGTATTAAGACTATTGATTTTACGGAGCGAAGTGAGTCGCCTGATATGAGAATTGATTTTGTACAGGTTCAGTCTCCGGAGCGTGATAAGTTAAATACTCTTGCGGATTTACTCGGGTGTTTTAAGCCCGGTGAAAAGGTGATTGTATTCCTTAATCATCGTGAAAGCGTAGAGCGTGCTTTTAAGGATATGAAAAGGCGTAAATTCCCTGTGGGTATGTACCATGGCGGACTTGAACAGCAGGACAGAGAACTTGCTATAGATTTGCTTAATAATGGTACTACACCGATACTGATTTCAACGGACCTTGCCTCCCGCGGACTTGACGTGGCGCAAGTGGAAGCAGTGATACATTATCATTTGCCCGTGACGGAGCAAGCATACACTCACCGCAACGGACGTACTGCGCGTGTTGATGCCACAGGCACAGTATATATCATCACAGCCGAAGGTGAAAACATTCCGGAGTACGTAAAATTTGACAGAGAATATGTGCCAAAGCCGCTAAGTGGTATTCCTCAGCCTTCTGAAGTGGCAACATTGTTCATCTCGTCAGGAAAGAAGGAAAAAATATCACGAGGTGACATAGCCGGATTTCTTATTCAGAAAGGCGGATTATCCGCAAGCGAAGTTGGCAAAATAGTAGTAAAAGACCATTCAGCAATAGTTGCAATTCCTCGCACTAAAGTCAAAACCGTCCTTGCTTCTATTTCAGGACAAAAACTAAAAGGAAAAAGCATTAAAATCAGCGAATACAAAATATAGTTTGGTAGTGTTCCACTGAGTGTGTCTGTAGCCGGTTTACTCAAGCCAGTATATCTCTGATGACGATGCGAATCTGATATAAAATCACACACTATTTTTACACAGAGGTCAGGTCAAGGACTTGAGTCAATATATTTACTGCTTCTTCCACTGTAGTGACGTCTGCTATAACGAAACTCCTTTTACCTGCATTGTCACGAATAGTCACTCTGCGCGAGTTATCTTGCAAGTAGTGAAGCAGTTTCCCGAACATTGGCGACTGATAATAAGCCTTATTTTCTTCACCTACAAAGTAGATATACATTTTACCTCCTTTAAGGTTTATCTTTTCAATTCCCAATCGGCGAGCAAGCCTCCTCAGTCGTGGTATTCGGAGTAATTCCGCTGCTTCATGCGGAATTTTACCGAAGCGGTCAATTAGTTTTGCCTTGAATGATTGTAAGTCTATTTCTCGCTCTATACTGTCAAGTTCGCGGTACAATGAAATTCTTTCGCTATCCGTAGGAACATAGTTGGCAGGGAACAAAAGTTCCATATCGCTTTCAATAGCACAGTCCGAAACGTATTCCTGTTTGTCTTCATCTTCGTCTTCAAACACTTCGGCAAATTCTTCATTACGTATTTCAAGTACTGCTTCTTTGAGTATCTTCTGATAGGTCTCGTAGCCGAGGTCTGCTATAAAGCCGCTTTGCTCTGCACCGAGAAGATTTCCGGCACCTCGAATGTCAAGATCCTGCATAGCGATATGTATGCCGCTACCGAGTTCGCTGAAACTTTCTATGGCTTGCAGTCTGCGGCGTGCTACCGGAGTTATAGGCACATGGGGAGGAATAAAGAGATAGCAAAATGCTTTCCTTGAGCTTCTGCCCACACGTCCTCTTAGCTGGTGCAGTTCGCTAAGTCCGAAGTTTTGTGCATTATTTACGAGGATAGTGTTGACATTAGGCATATCAATACCACTCTCAATGATAGTAGTAGCGATAAGCACGTCATAGTCGTGGTTCGCAAAGTCTATAATAGTTTGTTCCAGCTGAGCCGGGGGCATCTGTCCGTGACCCACAACCGTTCTCGCATCAGGAACAACTCTCTTAATCATACTTTGCAAATCGTAAAGTCCCTCAATTCGCGGATTTATGATAAACACTTGTCCGTTTCGCGACAATTCAAAGTTTATTGCTTCTGCGAGTACGTCATCGGTCAGAGTGCATACTGTAGTTACAATAGGGTATCTGTTTGGCGGAGGTGTCATTATTGAAGACAGGTCACGCGCACCCATAAGTGAAAATTGGAGTGTACGAGGTATCGGGGTGGCGCTCATAGTGAGAGTGTCAACGTTCACCTTCATTTGCTTTAATTTTTCCTTTACCGCAACGCCAAATTTTTGTTCTTCGTCAACAATCAGCAAGCCTAAATCTTTGAATTTAACGCTTTTACCGATTAGTTTATGAGTACCGATTATGATATCTATTTTTCCGTCGGCAAGTTCTTTAAGAATTTCATTCACTTGCTTTGTGGTTCTTGCTCTTGAAAGATAATCAACACGTACGGGAAAATCTTTAAGACGACTTTTAAATGTGTTAAAATGCTGATATGCAAGCACTGTCGTAGGGACAAGCACTGCAGTCTGTTTTCCGTCAACGGCAGCCTTGAATGCTGCACGAATTGCAATTTCTGTCTTTCCGAAGCCCACGTCACCGCAAATCAGTCTGTCCATAGGTCTCGGGCTTTCCATATCAGCCTTTACAGCCTGAGTTGCTGTGTATTGGTCCGGAGTATCTTCGTAGATAAACGATGCCTCAAGTTCGTGCTGAAGATATGAGTCGGGAGAAAACTGAAATCCTTTTTCTTCTTTTCTCGCAGCATAAAGTTTTATCAAGTCGCGAGCAATATCTTTAAGACGCGTCTTGGTGCGTTCCTTCATTCTGTTCCAAGCACCTGTTCCCAACTGATTTATTTTAGGCGGAACGCCCTCCTTACCTCGATATTTGGCAAGTTTGTGAAGAGAATGGATTGAGACAAAAATGATATCATCGTTTTTATAGACGAGTTTTATCATTTCCTGCATACTGCCGTTAACCTTTGTCCTGACCATACCGGCAAATTTCCCCACACCGTGATCTACATGGACAATATAGTCACCCGGAGAAATAGCACCGAGCTCTTTTAGTGAAAGCGCAAGTTTTCCGGAACGTGCGCGGTCGCTTTTAAGCGTGTATTTATGGAAACGGTCAAAAATCTGGTGATCCGTGAAAACGCATCGCTTGGAGATATTATCCACGAATCCTTCGTGAAGAGTGGTGATTATAGGCGTAAATGAAATATTATCACCTCGGTCAGTGAAAATATCGTGAAGTCGCTCTATCTGCTTTGCACTGTCGCTGAGAATATAGATAGTGTATTTCTTTTCAAGGAAAGTCTTGAAAGAATCGCTGATAAGGTCAAAATTCTTATGATAAAGTCCTTGCGGTTCGCACTTGAAGTCTATAGCAGCAGTAGCTCCCGGCTCCGGCTTTCCGTTTGAGGAAAAGAATACAGTGTCAAATTCATCAATTTTAGCAGAATAATCATCTACATTAATGATACGCTTCATAGCATCGCTATCGCCCTCATCGGCTATCAAAGAACTGTCGCTGAACTTTTCTTCCGAGATTTCTCTCAGCCTTGACTCCGTATATTCCTTATTACGAAAAGCTATAAGCGTGTCTGCACTGATAAACTCCAGGAGAGAAACATTAATATTTTCCGGTTTAACATTCGCAGTGACCGCTATTTCATCGAATTTTTCAATAGATAACTGTGTCTCCACGTCAAAGGTGCGGATTGTGTCTATCTCATCTCCGAAGAAGTCAATACGGTACGGTTGCTCGTTTGAATAACTGAAAATATCAATTATAGAACCGCGCATAGCGAATTGCCCCGGCTCATACACATAGTCCACCTTGAAAAAGCCCTGTGACAACAACCAGTCACGGAGTTTTAGAGGTGCAATATTCTGCGACACTTTCAGTTTGCAACTATGGTCTGAAATTTCTTTCCACGTAGCCACGCCTTCAGCCAATGCCTCAGGGTAAGTAATCACTATTTTAAGATTCGGATCATCTTTCCACGCTTTAAGAGCCTCGGTACGTGCCACCTGTGAAGGCGGATCTATTTGTCCGTACTTGATGTCGCGCTTGTAAGCAGACGGAAACACAAGCACAGCCTGCTCGCTCAGCAGTCTTGACAGATCGTGATAAAGGTACCCGGCATCGTCCTTGGAGTCTCCGATGACAAGCATCGGTGATGAGCCATGCTCTATATTCGCCAAAGTCAGAGATGCGGCAGAGCCTGCCAGATTGTATAAAGATACTCGCAAAGGACTTCCTTCACGAGTAAATGCTTTCTTTAAAGACGTTTTTAATGACTTTGAGAGAAATTTCTCTGATAACTCACCAAGCTCCATAGTCGTTACTTATTTTTTTCAGGCTTAAGAATGGATTCGTAGCGTTTGACATCTTTAAGAACGCTGATAGCTGAATCCACTGCTATATCATCTTTAACCGAATGAATTATAGCACCTCTGTTGCCCTTAATTCTTGTCACTATATCGGACTCCAAATAGAAACTTATTGCCTTGCGATTAATATCCAAGTCTCGATTCAAGTCATGGTGAAGAAGAGTCTTGAGTGTATCAATATTCGCTTTTACCTCATCATTATAGTAACCTTCATCTTTGGCTGCAGACTCCAGGCGTGAAATCAAAGTTTCGCAAGACTTATCGTAGTCAAGTTTCTTAGGGTCAATAAACTTTTTGAAATCATTGTAAATAGAGTCATCAACGACAAATCGCTTCTCGGAACTGATTGAATCGTGATTAGCGGCAAAATATACGGAATAATTAAACACCCACTTGTCTCTCACGAGTTTTTCAGTAAGTTTTGACACCTTGGGATAGTCAACCTTTATATCCGGAGTAATGCCTCCGCCGTCACGCACCGGTCGTTGGTTCTTGGTGTAGAAAACGTGCGTAAGACTATCAGGCGTACGCTGCACGGAGCCGTCTTCTTTTCTTTGTGAATAGTCAATAGCTTGGATACAACGTCCGCTTGGAATATAATATTTAGCGATAGTCACTTTCAGAAGTCCATCGTAAGGAATTTGTCTTGTACTTTGCACAAGCCCTTTTCCGTATGAGCGGTTACCTACAATCACTGCCCTGTCAAGGTCCTGCATAGCACCGGTAACGATTTCTGAAGAAGATGCGCTTGATTCGTCAATAAGGATTGCAACAGGTATCTTTGTATCAACAGGCTTTACTGTAGTCTTATATACTTTATTGTTCATATCGCCCTTTCCTCGAGTTACAAGCACTTCCGTTCCCTTATCCACAAAAATGCCTACTATCTGAATAGCACTTTCCATAAGTCCGCCGCCATTGCTGCGAAGGTCAAGAATAACGGAGTTAATGCCATTTTCCGCTTTCATCTTCTCAAGAGCTTCACGAACCTTAGTGTATGACTTCTCATTGAAAGTAGTCAACCCTATATATCCTACTCCATCTGCCACAACACCATAGTACGGCACGGGATCTACCGTAATTTTCTCTCTTTTAATATCAAATGTGAGGATAGAATCCTTCACGAAAGGACGGCGAACCGTAACTTTTACATTACTGCCCGCTTGACCGCGAAGCCTGTTACGAACTTTGTCGCTGCCTATACCGAGGACTGTGTCACCGTTGATAGCAATAATTTTATCACCCGCTTTGAGTCCTACATGCTCGGAAGGAGTGTTTTCCTGAGGTAAATCAATTATCACATCACCGTTTTTCTCTTGAGTTATGTAAGCACCTATACCTCCGAACTCACCGGTAGAAATGGTCATAAACTCATCTTGCTCCTCCTTAGGGATATATTCCGTGTAAGGGTCAATAGAGTAAAGCATAGTGCCGATTGCAATTTTCATCGTCTTGTTAGCATCAATAGTGTCAACGTATGACGTCTGCAATTCTTTAAATATAGATGTGAAAATATTCAGATTTTTGCTGATATCCGCTTTATTGCTCCTTGTATCTGCAATAGCCGTGGAAACGCAGAGTAAAGCAATCGCGGTGAGAAATGATAAAGCAAATTTTTTCATAACTTAAAAAAATATGTTGCTTGCTGTTTATTTTATATATGTATTATATCTGTTCTTGTATGTGCAAAGGTAGTTATTTTTCGCTCTATAACTGTAATTTTAAAAATAATTTTACTTAAAAAAGAAAAATTTTCCGCTTAAAATTTGCACAATCAAAAAAAACTATCTACTTTTGCAACGCAATTCCCGAGAGGGGGTAGCAAAAACGCTTCAATAGCTCAGTTGGTTAGAGCACCTGACTGTTAATCAGGGGGTCGTTGGTTCAAGCCCATCTTGAAGCGCAAAAGCCTTGCAGGTTCAACACTTGCAAGGCTTTTTGTTTTTAT
>JALEMF010000017.1 GCA_022768005.1 Bacteroidales bacterium
AGGAGCGCGGAATGACCGAAATAGAAGGTCCGCTCGGCTTCACCGACCTTGACCATGAAGGAATGTTGACATTCGGCTACGATGAGATAGGAACTATGGCTACTATCTATAATTACGATTACTATCCTCGACAAATGGAGCGTATAGGAATGCAGACGTCTGCCGAGTGGGTGGAGTACAGGATTAAAGTACCGGAACAGATTCCTGACCGAATAGCGAGAGTAGGGGACTTGGTGAAACGTCGTTTTAATCTCAGTTTTCCCGAATTGAAATCAAAGAAAGTGCTGAAAGAAAAATACGGTCATAAACTGTTTGCCCTTATCAATGAGGCTTACGATGACCTATACGGCTATTCACCGCTAACACCTCGCCAGATAGACCATTATATAGACCAATACCTTGGTATCCTTGACTTGAGGGATATATGCGTGATAGTGGATAAAGACGATAACCTCGTGGGCGTGGGTATTTCAATCCCGTCTTTTTCAAAAGCATTGCAGAAAAGTGGCGGTAAGATGCTTCCATTCGGCTGGTGGTACTTGCTGAAAGCACTTAAGCTGAAGAACGATGTAGTTGACTTGCTTCTCGTCGCTATCAAGAAAGAATATCAAGGCAAGGGCGTTAATGCACTTCTATTTACAAAGTTAATCCCGGCATATAATGCCAAGGGCTATAAGTACGCAGAGTCAAATCCCGAACTTGCAGAAAACTCCGGAGTGCAGAGTCAGTGGGATTACTTTGAAAAGCGTCAACACCGTCGTCGTGCTGCATTCAAGAAAAAAATAGAATAATAAATTTTAAGTTATGAGACCTAAATATAAAAGAATATTGCTCAAACTGAGCGGCGAATCCCTTATGGGTGAGCAGGGCTACGGAATTGACACAACTCGCCTTGCGGAATACGCAGTTCAGATAAAGGAAATAGTGGAGCAGGAAGTGGAAGTGGCAATCGTGATAGGCGGAGGAAATATATTCCGCGGACTTCAGGGAGCAGCCAAGGGCTTTGACCGAGTAAAGGGCGACCAGATGGGAATGCTTGCCACTGTGATAAATTCACTTGCACTCAGTTCCGCACTTGAGGCTGAAGGTCAGCCTGCAGAAGTATTCACCGCTATCAATATGTTCCCGATAGGCAAGCATTACAGCAATCGCCTTGCCATTGATGCAATGGTGCAAGGAAAGGTGGCTATTATAGCAGGCGGTACGGGAAATCCGTTCTTCACTACCGACACCGGCTCGGCACTTCGAGGAATAGAAGTAGGTGCAGATGTGATGCTGAAAGGAACGCGTGTAGATGGTATTTACACCGCGGACCCTGAAAAAGACCCGACAGCAACAAAATTCGATGAAATTACTTACGATGAAGTATATACACGAGGCTTGAAAGTGATGGACTTGACAGCAACAGCGCTATGCAAGGAAAACCGCTTGCCTATAATCGTGTTCAATATGGACGAAAACGGTAATCTCGCTAAAGTATTGGCAGGCGAACCTATAGGAACGCTTGTTTATTAATAGAAAAGTAAATTTATTAACACCATAAAAAACATAAACGCTATGACCGACCCTAAAACTTACATTGCTCCCGCTGAGGAAAAAATGGAACTCGCAGTAGCATACCTTGATGAAGCACTTGCACATATCCGTGCAGGAAAAGCAAATCCGAAAATTCTTGACACAATCCGTGTAAACTATTACGGCAGCAATGCTCCTATTTCAAACGTTGCCAATATTTCCGTGCCGGATGCTCGCACTATCACCATCACTCCTTGGGAAAAATCAATGTTCAAAGAAATAGAAAAAGCGATTATTAACTCTGACCTCGGTATTACACCTGAAAATAACGGTGAAGTGATCCGTATTTCCATTCCACCACTAACCGAGGATCGCCGTAAGCAACTCGTTAAACAGTCAAAGGCAGAGGCTGAACAAGCAAAAGTATCCGTAAGAAATGCTCGTCGCGATGCTATTGAAGGTCTTAAGAAAGCTATCAAGCAAGGTATGAGCGAAGACGTAGAAAAAGATGCAGAAGGCGATGTACAGAAAATACACGATAAATATCTTAAAAAGATAGACGAACTTTTTGCCGCTAAAGAAAAAGAAATACTTACAGTGTAAGGGGCTGTGGCAAAATCTTGTTAATGCAATGACTTGCGTGGGGAACAGTACAACTATTATTTATTATTGTTCTCCACGTTAGTTGCTGAAACGCAAATAATTCCGGTATTTAATATATAGTGACAAAAATGCAGACTGTATTGTTTACTTCCACGATATTCGGTCCTATCCACAGTCGTCGCTTGGGAACATCGCTCGGCGTGAACTTGATGCCACGCGACGGGAAAGTGTGTACATTTGACTGCTTGTACTGTGAGGCGGGCTTTAATGCGCAGGGAACGGGAAAGGCAGGGTTGCCGAGTCGCGAAGATGTATTCCGACTTCTTGATGAAAAATTATCAGCAATGAAGTCCGCAGGAGAAAATCTTGACGTGATAACATTTTCCGGAAATGGCGAGCCTACACTTCACCCACATTTCTGTGAGATTATTGATGATGTGATTTCACTCCGCGATAAGTATTTCCCGAAAGTGAAAATCAGCGTGCTTAGCAATTCTACGAGAATAGACCGCAAAGACGTTGCGGAAGCACTTTGTCGCATAGATAATAATATATTAAAACTTGATTCCGCCATAACAGCGACAGTAAAGAAAATAGACCGACCCGTGTCGGAAAATTTTGACGTGCGGAAAACTATTGAATATCTTTCACAATTCGGTGAAAAATGTATTATCCAGACGATGTTCCTCAAAGGTGAATACGAAGGAGTGACATTTGATAATACTACTGATGAGGAAATAGACGCACTGATAGAAGCATATAAGCAGATAAAGCCGTCGGAAGTGATGATTTATTCCATTGACCGCAAGACACCCGCAACGGGACTTGTGAAGATAGAGAAATCAGAACTTGACGTTATTGCAGACAAGATTTCAAAAGCCGGAATTAAAGTGATGGCTGCATCATAAGTCATTCGTAATATTATCATCGTAAATACTTAAAAACTCAGCAATATGATTACGTTTCCGCGCAAGCTCCGTAAAGGAGATAAAATAGCGATTGTATCGCCTGCAGGAATACCTGTAAAAAGTGAAGTATTGGCAGCCGCCGATATACTCAGAGCTGAAGGGTGGAAAGTGGAAATTTCGCCTAATGCTCTCGGTCAAAGCGGAAGTTACAGCGGTACTGACGAGCAGAGATATTCTGACTTGGCAAATGCACTTACTGACCCTGAAGTCCGTGCTATAATTTGTAGCCGAGGCGGTTACGGTGCAGTTCATATCCTTGACCGCTTGTCAAAATTACCGCTGCGCGATGATCCTAAATGGATAGTAGGTTTCAGTGATATATCCGCATTGCACGCATTGATGGTGACAAATGGTATTGCATCTATTCACGCATCAATGGCAAAGCATATTATGCTCGGACCTGATGATGAAGATAATGCGGCACTGTTCAAAATACTGCGTGGAGAACGTCCGGCATTCACATTTCCCGGAACTCCTAACGACCACCCGGGACTTGCAGATGGTCAACTTATGGGTGGAAATCTGGCAGTCATAGCAGAACTCATAAACACACCGTTCGATATCATCAAGCCTGATACAATTCTCTTCATTGAGGAAGTGTCAGAACCTATCTATAAGGTTGAGCGCATAATGTACCAGTTGCAATTAAGCGGTGTGCTTCAAAGGCTCAAAGGTATTATCTTCGGACAGTTTACGGAATATAAGAGCGATAGAAATCACACATATATGGAGGATATGCTCCGAGAAATGACAATGAACTGTGACTGTCCTATTGCGTACAATGCTCCTATTGGACACGTGTTCCATAATATCCCCGTGATAGAAGGCGCACACGTCACCCTCAAAGTAACAGCCAATGCTGAAAATCACTTGATTTACTGGCAATAGATATTGAAAAATCCAAAAATAACAAATATATGTATAATTCAAAAATTATTTCATCAATCGCAATGACAGTGGCAATGATGGCGACAACTTCTTGTTCTTCGGATAAGGAAGAAGCAAACATTATTGACCGTCCTACCGATGTAAAAATTGAAAACAGACAGTACTCTATTGATGTGCTTGAAGCACTCGGCAGAGTATCCGGTCCAGCTGTATCTCCCGACGGTAAGAAGGTGCTTTACAATGTGTCTTACGAGAGCGTTGAGCAAAATAAGAGCAACAACGACTTGTACGTAAAAAATATTGACGGTACTGATTCCGTCCGTCTTACCAAGACTGCTAAGTCCGAAGGTGGAGCAGCGTGGATTGAAAATGGTGAAAAAATTGCATTCCTTTACGCTGACGAAGCCGGCGTACCTCAGTTGTGGGTAATGAACGCAGACGGTAGTGGCCGTAAGTGTGTGTCAAGTCTTGAAAATGGTGTTGAAGGCTTTAAGTTTTCACCTGACAGCAAGAAAGTGGTGCTTGTCTCATCTGTGAAGTATTCACGCGAGGCAAAAGATGTGTATTCCGACCTTCCGGAGGCAACAGGCAGAATTATCGATGACTTAATGTACAAGCATTGGGATCAGTGGACAAAAGATATTCCACACCCGTTTGTAGCTGACTTCACAGGTGATAAGGTTGAAAATGTTGAAGATATTATGGCATCAGAGCCTTACGAATGTCCTATGCGTCCATTCGGCGGTGTTGAAGCATTTGCATGGTCACCGGACAGTAAATCACTCGTTTACAGTTCGCGTAAAAAGACAGGTCTTGAATACGCTGTATCTACAAATTCCGACTTATACCTCTATTCGCTTGAAGATAAGTCAACTCGAAACTTGACTGAAGGAATGATGGGCTATGATACAAACCCTGCATTCTCACCTGACGGTACTAAACTTGCGTGGTTGAGTATGGAACACGACGGATACGAAAGTGATAAGAACCGTATCTTTATTATGGATATGGCTACCGGCGAAAAGACTGACCTTACTTCAGATTGGGACTACACTGCTTCAGAAATCGCATGGAACACTGACGGCAAGACAATCTATTTCATTGCAGCTTATCAGGGTGTCACTCCGATATTCAGTGTTGACGTAGCCACTAAGGAAGTTAAGACAGTGGCAGACGGCGTATGTGACTATGTGTCATTGTGTCCTGCCGATGCAAATACACTCGTGAGTATGTATCATTCATTCACTGCACCTAATGAAGTGTGCGTGATAAAGGACGGTAAAGTGTCTAAAATTACTGCTGTAAATGATGCACTTCTTGCATCTGTTGATATGCCTGACGTTGTTAAACGTCAAATACCTACTACAGACGGCAAGATGATGACAACATGGGTGCTTTATCCTCCTAAGTTCGATCCGAGCAAGAAATATCCGGCTATCCTTTATTGTCAAGGAGGTCCTCAACAGGCAGTAAGTCAATTCTGGAGTTATCGCTGGAACCTTGCCCTTATGGCATCACAAGGCTATATCGTAATTGCTCCGAACCGTCGCGGTCTCCCGGGCTTCGGTACTGAATGGAACGCACAGATTTCAAAGGACTATCCCGGTCAGAATATGAAAGACTACCTCAGCGCAGTTGACGATATGAAGAAAGAAGCATACGTAGATGCCGAGCATATCGGTGCAGTAGGTGCAAGTTACGGTGGTTATTCAGTGTATTGGCTTGCAGGAAATCATGAAGGTCGCTTTGCATGTCTTATAGCACACGCCGGTATCTTCAATATCGAAACTCAATACCTTGAAACGGAAGAAATGTGGTTCGCAAATTGGGATATGGGCGGCGCATATTGGGATAAAGACAATAAGGCAGCTCAAAATACTTTCGCAAACGGTTCTCCTCACCGCTTTGTAGACAAGTGGACAGCACCAATCCTTATCACTCACGGAGAATATGACTTCCGTATTCTCGCTTCACAAGGTGAAATGGCATTCAATGCGGCACGTCTCCGCGGAGTACCTGCCGAAATGCTTATATTCCCTGATGAAAATCACTGGATTCTCAAGCCGCAGAATGCTATTCTCTGGCAGCGCATATTCTTCCGCTGGCTTGATAAGTGGCTAAAAGGCGTGGATTATCAAAATCCGCCGTTGTACCAAGCATCGGAACAGGAGTAATAATCTGCTTCATATACAAAAAATGCTGTGTCAAAATAGGCACAGCATTTTTTTTGTATTTTATTTCAGCCTGTTAGTAAATCGTGAATGTGTAATACTTAACGCAAACGTCATCGTCAATCCAGATTTCGAGGCGGTATTTACCGGCAGCCCAATGACCGCTGATTTCTCCACCCCAGCCCGGAAGTTCGTAAGTGTTTTCGCCCGGAGAAATGCTGAGTTCGTTTCTTTGTGAATAACCGTCAGGCGAATTGTCTCCGGTGACAATGCTACCGTCTTCACAGTACCATTTTGTGTAAATATCAATAGTTCTTTCCTCAACGCTGTAATACGTTATTTTAGGCTGAAGGTACTTTGTGTCACTGCTGTAAATGTCAGAGCCGAAGTCATTGATTATAGTCAAGTCCTTTTCAACATTAGCAATTTCCACATTGCTGACGTATATAGGGTATTTGACGGCGAAATCATATCCTTCGTACAGTGCCGCATCAAAATTATCAGTAGCAACAGCCGCACTGTCAACGGTTACAGTACCGAGAAGATCTTCGTAAAAAGAAGCCTTTTGTTCATTAGTATATCCCCAATACAAAGTACCTGCCAATGTCAGGATAAGAAAGATGATTACAAACCAAAATCCCCACACGGGTTTTGTATTTTCCTTGTAATAAATACGTTCAACGATTTGAGGTTGTGGCGGTTCAACAGGGGGTAACGGCTGTTCAACAACGTTACCGTCAAGTTCTTTATTAAATTTATTGTCCATCGTGGATAACTTTATATGGTTAATTTCTGCAAATTTAATAAAATTTTACAAAATGGAAATAAATAAGAGCGTTAATTTAGAGATATTATCATTATTTATCAACTGAAAATGAACAGATAAGCAAAAAATAGTGATAGAAATGACTAATTATCAAAGATTATTGCTAAATTTGCAAGCTGAAATATTATCAAGAAAAATAAAAATTAATAACTACTAATATTTTAACATCTTAACATGCAAAACAAAGGAACTTTAGGAAGTATCATCGCCGGTGTTATCGCTGTGTTCTTGGTATTTGTCTGCCTATTCTATTTGTCTTTCTCATTGGTGAGCAATCACTATGAAAGCAAGGCTGACGAATACGCATTGGGCGTAGCAGGCGCAGCAGGTGAAAATTCCGACCAGTTTAACAAGGCAAAGAAAGCCTATATGGATTCTCTTGCCAAAGAACCCGTATTCTTGGGTTACAAATTCTCTGAAGTACAGAAATGGGGCGTAGGACTCGGTCTTGACCTCAAGGGTGGTATGAACGTAATTCTTCAGGTGTCAATGCCTGATATTCTTCGTTCAATGAAGAATGCAGACCCTGACGAAGCCTTTGACAACGCTCTTGCTTATTCAGATTCAATTATCGGTCATCACATTGAAGAAGATTACGTAGGCGTGTTTACACGCAAGTACCGTGAACTTAATCCTAACGCAGACTTCTCAGTAGTATTTAACGGCATTGTTAAGCGTGGTGATGACGATAAGTCAGTTGCTAAAACATTAAAGCAAGAAGTTAAGGATCGTGTAAACAACTCTGCAACAAACGTGCTTCGCAGCCGTATTGATGCTTACGGTGTTGTTTCTCCTAATATTCAGGTACTTCAAGGAAAAGACGGACAGATTCTTCTTGAACTCCCGGGTGTTAAAGATCACCAACGTGTACGTGACTTGCTACAACGTGCAGCAAACCTTGAGTTCTACGAAACTTACAAGGCATCTGACGTGATCGGCGGTTTGCAGCAACTTGACCAATCAATCCGCAGCAATGAAAAGAATGGCGGTGTAGGTCTTTTCAATTACTTCCTTAATGTATCAAACGGTGCTTCTCCTATCGTAGGTTATGCACTCGGCAAGTATCGTGAAACAATTGATTCACTCTTGAATACATCTGAAGCAAAAAGCAAACTTCCTTCAAATCTTAAACTCCGCTGGACAGTTAAACCTGAGTCAGTAGAATTCAATGACACAGTATCAGGTAAGAAAACTCATGCTGACCTTTACCAACTTATTGCACTTAAGACTTCAAATGGCAAACCTGCCCTTGACGGTTCTTGCGTAGTATCAGCATCAGCTGACGTTGATAACTTCCAAGGAAACGTTGTGTCAATGACAATGAATAACGAAGGTGCAAAACAATGGGCACGTATCACAGCAAACAATATCGGTAAATCAATCGCAATCCTTCTTGATGATGCAGTTTACTCATTCCCTAACGTAAACAATGCAATCGAAGGCGGACGTTCACAAATCACCGGTCACTTCACGGTAGATGAAGCACAAGACTTGGCAAACGTCCTCAAGAGCGGTAAGATGACAGCAAAGGTCGATATCATCTCAGACATGGTAATCGGTCCGTCACTTGGTCAACAAGCAATCCAAGCAGGATTTATATCATTCGTTATCGCACTCGTGCTTTTGATGATATTCATGGTATGCTACTACGGATTTATTCCGGGTCTTGTAGCCGACCTCGGTCTTTTATGTAACTTGTTCTTCACATTCGGTATTCTTGCATCATTCCAGGCAGTGCTTACAATGTCAGGTATCGCAGGTATCGTGCTTGCACTTGGTATGGCTGTTGACGCAAACGTACTTATCTTTGAGCGTACTAAGGAAGAACTTCGTGCAGGTAAGACAGTACGAAATGCAATCGCAGACGGTTACAGCAACGCATTCTCAGCAATTTTTGACTCTAACTTGACATCAGTAATCACAGGTCTTATCCTCCTTGTTTACGGTACAGGTCCTATCAAAGGTTTCGCAACCACATTGATTATCGGTATTATCTGCTCATTCTTCACAGCAGTGTTCTTGACACGTATCGTATTCATCGCAGGTGGCAAAGCAAAATCATTCCAAACGCTTCAATTTGAAACAAAACTTTCGCGCAATATACTCAAGAATACATCATTTGACTTCTTGGCACAACGTAAGGCAAGTTTCATTATAGTAGCAGTATTCATAGTAGCAGTAATCGTTTCACTCTTCGGTCGCGGCTTGAATCAAGGTATTGACTTCTCAGGTGGTCGTAACTACGTAGTGAAATTTGAAAAGCCTGTAAATACAGTAGAACTTCAAAAGGCTCTCGAACCGGAATTTGCAGGATCTGCAGTTTCAGTAATCACTATTGAAAGTTCAAACCAAGTACGTATTTCTACTAACTACAAGATTCAAAATGAAACTCAAGGTGTAGAACAGGAAATCGTTGAGAAACTCTACAAGGTATGTAAAGATCAAAAATACATCGCAGACGATATGTCTCTTGCAAACTTCTCTGCAACAGATGATACTCAAGGTATCCTTTCTTCACAGAAGGTAGGTCCTACAGTTGCAAACGATATGCGTAACGAAGCATACATCGCAGTGGGTCTTTCACTCCTTGCAATGTTCCTTTACATTCTCGTTCGTTTCCGCAACGTAGCCTTCTCACTCGGTGCACTTTCAGCAGTAGCATTCACAGCATTCTCAATCATCGGTATTTACAGCTTCTTCTGGGGTGTTCTTCCATTCGCAATGGAGGTTGACCAAAACTTCATCGCTGCTATCTTGACAGTGATCGGTTATCAGATTAACGATACTGTGGTAGTCTTTGACCGTGTACGTGAAAACCTTGGTCTCTATCCGAAACTCGGTTTCTATGGCACTGTCAATAAGTCAATCAATTCAACTTTGAGCCGTACTATTATGACATCAGGTACAACATTACTCGTATTGCTCTGTATCTTTGTCCTTGGTGGTGACAGCCTCCGCAGTTTCATCTTCGCAATGACTCTCGGTGTTGTAATCGGTACTCTTGCTACTATCTACATAGCTTCTCCGGTTGCTTACCTCGTAACTCGTAAGAAGAACTAATAGAAAATAGTTTTCATCAGATATGAAACGGCTACGCCTTGGGCGTGGCCGTTTTTGTTTGATGAAAAGGGTTAAAAGGGTTAAAAGGAAAGAGTCCGGTGCAATACCGAACCCTTTCTTAAATCAGATAGTTAATAACCTGTCGAACTTTTTGGGATCACTTCACTTGATGGGGATTTATTGAATCATCTGCAGGAAATCATCTTCGCTGATGAGTGGAATACCGAGTAAATTTGCTTTCTCCGCTTTAGCTGGTCCCATATTCTCACTGGCGAGAATGAATGATGTTTTCTTGGAAATAGAACCGGCGTTTTTACCTCCGTTTTGCTCTATAATTGCTTTGTATTCGTCGCGAGAGTGTAGGCTGAAAGTTCCGCTTATCACGATAGTTTTACCGGCTAATTTATCGCTTGTTTCAATGTTGGTGTCTTGTGCGATTTCGAATTGTAATCCGGCGGATCTGAGACGTTCGATGATTGCTTTATTGTTTTCGTCGTCAAAGTATTCTTTAATATTGGCTGCCAAGCCGCTTCCGATATCCTCTATGGCTGTTAATTGCTCGAGAGGCATAGAAATAAGGTTGTCAATGTTTTTGACGGCACGAGCGAGTTTTTTAGCACTTATTTCGCCTATGCCCGGAATGGAAAGTGCAAATAGAACTCTTTCAAATGGAATATTTTTTGAGTCCTTAATTCCTTCAATGAGTTTTATGGTGCTTTTGACAGCAAATCTTTCAAGCCCCATAAGTTGGTCGGCTTTAAGGTCGTAAAGGTCTGCAATATTTTTGAGAAGTCCTGCCGCAATGAGTTGGTCCACGGTCTCTTCACCGATACCGTCAATATTCATTGCCTTTCTTGACACGAAGTGTGCAATTCTGCCGGCAATTTGTGGCGGACAGCCGTATTTGTTAGGGCATACCCATGCGGCTTCACCTTCGATTCTCAAAAGTGGAGTGCCACAGGCCGGGCAGTGCGAAACAAATGTGACAGGTGTGGAGAACATATTTCTGCTGTCGGTGTCCACTCCTGTGATTTTAGGGATAATTTCACCGCCTTTTTCCACGTATACCATATCGTCGTCGTGAATGTCGAGTTGGCGGATAATGTCTTCGTTGTGCAATGAAGCACGTTTTACGATAGTGCCTGAAAGGAGTACCGGCTCGAGGTTTGCAACAGGAGTTATAACGCCTGTTCTTCCCACTTCAAAGGAAACGGATTTGAGGCGAGTCAAGGCACGCTCCGCTTGGAACTTGTAAGCAATAGCCCATCGAGGCGATTTTGCAGTAGCTCCGAGGTTTAATTGCTGACGTAGCGAGTCAACTTTAAAAACGAGTCCGTCTGTAGCAACGGGCAGTGTTTTTCTTTCAGTGTCCCAGTATGATATGAAGTCGTCAACCTCCTTTATGGAGTGCAGACGTTTCATAATTTTAGACACTTTAAATCCCCAGCGACGAGCTGCAGCCATATTGTCGAAATGGTTGTCAGCGGGTAAGTTGTCGCCGAGCAGATAGTAGAACCAAGCGTCAAGTCCGCGTCGGGCAACTTCAGCGGGATTTTGCATTTTCAGTGTACCGGAAGCTGCATTTCGCGGATTAGCGAAAAGAGGTTCTTCATTAAATTCTCTTTCCTTGTTAAGACGGTCAAAGGCGTCCCATGGCAGGACTATTTCTCCGCGTACTTCGAATTTTTCAGGCCAGTCGCCCTTAGGGAGTTGCAGGGGAATACTGCGGATAGTCTTGACATTTTCAGTAACGTCATCACCGACAGTGCCGTCGCCGCGAGTTACGGCTCTGACGAGTCTTCCGTTTTCATAAGTTATGGAAATAGAAGTACCGTCAAACTTCATTTCGCCCACGAGAGTCACGTCCGGGACTTGGAGTGCCTGTCGTGTGCGGTTTATGAAGTCATCAACTTCAGCCACGGAATAAGTGTTGCTCAGTGAGAGCATTTGCTTTTCGTGGCGAACTTGTGTGAACCCTTTCGTGATGTCGCTGCCAACACGCTGAGTAGGTGACAGAGGGTCAAACGCTTCCGGATGTTTTGCTTCAAGAGTTTGAAGTTCTTTCATCAAAGCATCAAACTCAAAGTCCGATATAGTAGGATTATTAGCCACGTAGTAGTTGTAGTTGTGGCGGTTTAACTCGTCTCTTAGTTCGTTGATGCGTGCAATTTCAGGGTTCATAGTAAAGTTTGTTTGATAAAATCGGTGGTATATTAGGATTATTTTTTCTTGATATAATCGTTGTAAATCTTAATACCGAAAACGATTGCGCTTGAAATGGTGGTGATGGCATTGGTTACCCAGAGTGGTGCGTTGCCAAGCATAAAACCTTGAATTACGAAGAAAATGCCACCGATACCGATGAGGAGGAATGTAGGGAGGGCGATACCATCAGTGTCGCGAGTGCGGATAGTGTGGAATGCTTGTGGAAGGTATCCCAAAACGAGGCAGATTGATGCTGCCCAACCGATGATATCAATGATAAATTCTCTTTCCATTTTGTAAATTAATTGTTTTAAATGGGTTAGTAAAAAAATTGATTGAATTTGTTAGGTATGTGTGTATTATTTTCTCGTGATTACCATATACTCGCCGGCGGCTCCCGCGCCAACGTAGTATTTTTGTAATCCGTAGCCTAATTCTGCTGCTTTGCCGGATAAGGGACTGCCATAGTTAGCGAAGATGTCGAAACGGCTGCCGCAGTTAGGACAGTATGCTTCGTTTTTTTCGGTGTCAACTTTTATCCTTGTGTCTTTTCTCATTTCAACGGGGCAGGCGAGGTCGTAGGCAATCGGCATACCGAATGCGTCGCCGACGAGGAGTATGCCGCCGTAGCCTGTTTCAGAGATAGCGGAGTAATTGTAATTAGCGGGAATACGCTGTTCTTTTATAAAGATGACGTACTGCAATGCTGCCGGGTTTCCGTACAAGTTCCAGTCCGCAACGGTGTTGAAATTCAAGCGTACCGGAGCAGGCGGAAGACGGTCATCATCAATGCTGTGACACGACGTAAATGACAGTGCTATGACTGCAGATAATAATATTTTAAATATCTTTTCCATTTATAAGTGTGTCAAAAGCTTTGTGGTATGCGTCAAAATTAAATTCTGCAATGGTTCGCTCCATAAGTGCGTGAATACGGTCCGTGCAGAGGTTTCCGATAGAGCCGGGGTGAGTGTGATTGATGTCTTTTTCCGGAACAAAATCGCCATGCTCTATATCTCTGCCCACTTTGAGGTAGGCGTCACGGAATGGAGTACCGTTAAGCACGAGTTTGTTTACTGTTTCAACGGAATACATCATCTTGTATCTGTCATCATCGGCAATGTGTGTGTTAACTTTCATTCCTTCTACCATACGTGTCACCATGGCGAGGATTGACTCTATTTCGTCAAATGCAGGCAGGAAATTTTCTTTTATGAGCTGCAAGTCACGGAAATATCCTGAAGGGAGATTTGACGTGATGAGAGTTATTTCGACAGGAAGAGCCTGAAGTTTATTGCATTTGGCTCTTGTGAGTTCAAATACGTCAGGGTTCTTCTTGTGTGGCATAATTGAAGAACCTGTGGTAAACTCGTCAGGGAGTTTTATAAATCCGAAGTTCTGAGAGTTAAACAGACAGGCGTCGAAAGCGAGTTTGCCTACAGTGGCAGCAATGGAAGACAGAGCTTGTGAAACAATTCTTTCCGTCTTTCCGCGTCCCATTTGTGCGTAAACTACGTTGTAGTTCATTGAATCAAAGCCGAGCAGTCGAGTTGTCATTTCTCTGTCGAGAGGGAATGATGAGCCGTAGCCGGCGGCGGAGCCTAACGGGTTTCTGTTCGAGATACGGTAGGCTGAAAGAAGCATTGTGAGGTCATCAACAAGTGACTCTGCGTATGCTCCGAACCAAAGTCCGAAAGATGATGGCATAGCCACTTGCAGGTGAGTATATCCGGGGATAATAACGTCTTTATGGAGTTCGCTTTGGCATTGAAGAGCGTCAAAAAGGCTTTTTACGGCAGCAGTGACAGTCTCTATTCTTGAACGGATAAATAGTTTCAGATCTACAGCAACCTGGTCGTTTCTTGAACGTCCGGAGTGAATTTTTTTACCTATGTCTCCGAGTTTTCGAGTGAGGATAAACTCTACTTGTGAGTGAACGTCTTCCACACCTTCTTCAATCACGAAATCGCCGTTAACAGCGGAGTGATATATATTTCTCAGTTCTTGTATTATCACTTGCTTTTCGTTTTGGTTGAGGAGTCCGATGGATTGAAGCATAGTGACGTGTGCAATAGATCCCAATACGTCGTAAGGAGCGAGCATAAGGTCCATTTCACGGTCACGACCGACGGTGTAAAGTTCTACGTCGTGGTCAACAGCGGTATCTTTTTCCCAAAGTTTGCGAGCCATAGTGTAAAAAATAATGTTATTCGTAAAATTTGCTCAGTGTTTCACCGAATCCGTCTGCAGCCTTTTGGAGTTGAGGACCGATGATAGGTCGAAGCATCATAGGTACATCTACTTCAATAGCGGTACTTACTTCAGTGCTGTTTTCATTGATGGCATTGAAGTTTACACTAAGTTCAAGAGGAATCGGAGAACTTTCAGTGCAGAAAACTATTTTAGAAGGTTCTATGCGTTCCTTAATTTTGAGAGCGACTTCACCAACTTGCGGAGTTACGATAATGAAACTATCCTCAGTGAAGCGGATAGTGCCCATTTTAGCTTTAACGTCTTCAGGAAGTGATTCTACGCGTTCTTGAAGATTCTGCAGATTGCTGAATTTGTCAAATAGGTCCTGTGCGGACTGATTGACGACAGTGGTTTTACCGGTATATTTTGCCATATCGGGTTAAAAATGAAATTCAAAAAAACAGGTTATAAAAATTAGTTTGCAGGAACCCAGTTCTCAGGGTCTGTACGCCATTCGCGGAGTGTTTCGACGTCAGCTTCTTTGATGTAGTCGGTGTCAAGTGCAACTTCAAGCATTGCGTTGTAGTCGCTGAGTGTGAAGAGTTTCACGCCTGCTTCCTTGAACTTTTCAGCAGCGACAGGAAAATCGTAAGAGAAGATAGCAACCATACCCAGTACTTCGCAGCCGGCGAGACGGATAGCGTCAACGGCTTTGAGTGAACTTTTACCTGTAGATACCAAGTCTTCAATCACCACTACTTTCTGTCCCGGCTTAAGATTGCCTTCGATGAGGTTTTCAAGTCCGTGATCTTTAGGAGTGGAGCGGACGTAAACGTAAGGTAATCCAAGATTGTCAGCGACGAGTGCCCCGTGAGCGATAGCACCAGTTGCAACGCCGGCAACGGCTTCAACTTCTCCGAAATATTCGAGGATAAGTCTGCTGAGTTCCACTTTAATAAAGTTGCGAATTTCCGGGTACGACAACGTTTTGCGGTTATCGGTGTAGATAGGAGAATTCCAGCCTGAAGCCCAGACGAAAGGATTCATAGGTTGTAACTTTATTGCTTTGATACTCAATAGTTTTTCAGCCAAAAGGCGCGCTATGATTTTCATGATGAATGAATAAGTGATGTAAAAATTGTTATAATTGTGCAAATTTACGCAGAATTTATCTAAATACGAGTGTTCATCAAGAAAAATAATTAATTTGTCACTGATTTTAACAGTAATTTGATTGTTATTCACAAAAAATAAATATCTTTGTGGAAAACAAACGTAAAGAAATAAAAACGGCTATGGATATGTTGGATATAATAAGTACATGGGAATTTTGGCTGATAATCACGGCGGTGTGTGTAGCCCTTGAATTGCTGACCAATACTTTTGCAATGTTTGCAATGGCAGGCGGTAGTGTGGCGGCAATAATTCTTAGTGCATCAGGTTTCGGTCTGACGGCGCAGATAGTAGGGTTGGCAGTAGGTTCAATAGTCACTTTTATCTGTTTTAAGCCGATGATGAAAAAGCACCTTGAAAAAACTTCCGGTCCGGAGTATGTAAGCAATATAGATGCTCTTGTCGGCAAGGAAGTTATATCAAACTGCGATTCCGATGAAAACGGACTTTCAAGAGTTAAAATAGATGGTGATAATTGGCAGATACGTCGTGAAAATCGCGATCAGATAATGAAAGGAGAGCGCCTCGTAGTGACGGGATACGATTCTATAGTTTTGATAGTGGAAAATGTGAAGGATTAATTTTTTAAATTTAATATTATGAGTATAGAAACTATTATTTTTCTCGCTCTTCTCGTAGTGATTGTGCTAATCATCGTGATGAACGGAGTGATTGTGGTTCCGCAGTCGGAAACACGAGTTATAGAACGATTGGGACGTTTTCACAGTGTCCTTAATCCGGGTTTGAATTTAATACTGCCTTTTATTGATAAGGCTAAGACGGTGTATATCCGCAAGGTGGAAAGCGGTCCTTACAAAAGGGCGATAGTAAGAATGTATTCTACCGCAGTCATTGACTTGCGTGAACAGGTTTACGATTTTCCTTCTCAGCAGGTTATCACTAAGGATAATGTAACAACTGAAATTAATGCTTTGCTTTATTTCCAAATTGTAGATCCCAAGAAGGCAGTTTACGAAATAGACAATCTTCCTAATGCAATAGAGAAGTTGACACAGACGTCTTTGCGTAACGTAATCGGTGAACTTGAACTTGATGAAACGCTTACGTCCCGCGACACTATTAACTCTCGCTTGCAGGCTATCCTTGATGATGCTACGAATAAGTGGGGCGTTAAAGTAAATCGTGTTGAACTTCAAGATATTACGCCTCCCGAAAGCGTTCGCGAGGCAATGGAAAAACAGATGCAGGCAGAGCGAAACCGTCGTGCTGAAATCTTGAATGCAGAGGGTGAAAAGAAGTCACGCATTTTGCGTTCCGAGGGTGAAAGAGAATCAGAAATTAACGCTGCAGAAGCTGTCCGTCAGGCTGAAATCCTTCGTGCGGAAGGTGAAGCTAAGGCTCAAATTCTCCGTGCAGAGGCAGAGGCGGAAGCAATACGCCGTGTGGCAGAGGCTATAAAGGATACACATACGGATCCTGCTACTTATATGCTTGCAGTGAAGTACATTGAGGCACTTCAGGAGATGGTGTCCGGTAAGGATAATAAGACTGTGTATATTCCATACGAGGCTTCCGGAATATTGTCATCAATAGGATCTATCAAGGGGCTTTTCAATAAGGGAGAATAAGTCAGACATCAAACTAAAATAAAAAAGAGCCTGTCTCACTGTCGTGGGGCGGGTTTTTTTGTTGGGAAGTTAAAGGACTGAAAGGGCTTCAATGATAAAAAGGAAAATATATTGAGATTTTTTGGCAATATTGCCGGTTTTTCTCAGTGGAATGACTAAGCCGTAAAAATACTGTTGCTATCTGTCAGAAATTCAATAAGTCCGATTGTCAGGATACCGTTGTCGTCAGTCCAAGCCTTAATGTCATCTTTTACTATTATTATTTTTTTAAATGAATCATTGATTCTGAGTAATGATGCTAATTCCTGTTTCCGCTTTTCATCATTTGGCATAGCCAGAGCAGATTGTATATAATATCGCTTGCTCCCCTCGTTTACTACAAAATCTACTTCGAGTTGTTTCCTTTGCCACTTGTTGTTATTGTCAATGTATCGTTGTTCAATAATGCCAACATCAACTTTACAACCTCTGCGGCGCAACTCATTGTAGATAATATTTTCCATAATGTGGCTTTCTTCTTGTTGTCTCAATCCAAGAATAGCGTTTCTTAATCCTAGATCCGTGAAATAGAATTTAGACAAACTGCCAATGTATTTTTTGCCTTTAATGTCGTATCTCGTAGCCTTTTCCAATATAAAGGCATCTTCCATATATCCGAGGTATTTGTCTATGGTGTTTGTACTTATGCTTACGTTCTTAATGCTCCTGAATGTGTTAGACAATTTAGAAGTGTTTGTAGGTGCGCCGATGCCCGAAGCGACTATTCTGACAAGTTCTTCAAATTCCGCTTTATTCTTTATCCGATGACGTTCAAGAATGTCTATCAGATATACGCTTTCAAATAGTTTTGTGAGATAGTCAAGTTTCTTTTTATCAGTTTCAAGTGATAGAATATGTGGCAAACCTCCGAATGTGTAATAATCTTTCCAAGCATCAGCCGGGCGTAGTCCGGTCCCTTCGCAATATTCCGAGAGTGATAAAGGATATAAACGAATTTCATCACCACGACCGCGAAATTCCGTAATTATGTCACTTGAAAGAAATTTTGAATTGCTTCCGGTGACATATACATCGGCATTGTCAATGCGTAGCAGGCTATTCAGGACTTCTTCGAATTTCGGGACGAGTTGTACTTCATCAAGAAGAATGTAGTACGTGTTATCATCGGTCATTTGTGATTTAATAAAGCGATACAGTGTGAGCGGTTGGCGAAGTTCGGCGTTTTCAATATCATCAAGTGCAATCTTTATTATATGGTCATCTTTGATGCCGATATTTTTCAGATATTCGGGAAATATTTTGAAAAGCAGATATGATTTTCCACAACGACGAATACCCGTGACTATTTTTATCAATCCGTTATTGTTGCCGGCAATTAGTTGTTGTAAATAGAAGTCTCTTCGTACTTTCATAATATTTTATATTGAGATTTTTTGGCAATATTGCCGTTTTTTCTCTGCAAATTTAATGATAATTTGAATATAGTGTGCTTTTCTATAGAGAAAAAATGGCAATATTGCCGGTTTTTCTCTGTAATGTGTCTGTGCATGCTCTAATATATTACAAAGTGGGGAAAATATCAGGAGGAGGTAATTTTTATTCCTTAGGTTCAAGGACGAATAATGGACTTGGGTCAAATCGGGGGAGTGCGAATACTTGGAGGTCAGCTTCTCTGGATTCAAGCGACTCAGATGCGTCTCCCATTGTTATTCCGGCAGCAGTCAGTGCCTTATGCATTTCTTCAAGAGCTATTTCCTGCGTGTTATTGTCGTGAGAAAGGTGACAGAGGAATACGTGTGATAGTTTAGGAGTGTAAATTTGTGCAATATATGCTGCAGCGGCTTTATTGTCCAAGTGTCCTGTTTCATTCATTATTCTTGCTTGCAGGTGTAGCGGATATTTGCCGTGAGTGAGCATATACTCATCGTAGTTTGATTCAAGCATGATGTAATTCGCTTGTCGGAGGTAATAGTCCACTCTGTCACTGATACGCCCTAAGTCTGTGGCAATGGCGAATTTAATTCCTTCGACTTCAATGTAAAAGCCTACGCTATCCTTGCTGTCGTGCAGTGTGGTAAATGCCGTGACTTTGAAGTTACCCACCGTTATCGGAGTCTCAATGAAGATGGGACGGTGGTAATCTCTGAGTCGAGGTGTAAGGCTGTGGCGCAGGAAAATTCCGCTTAGACACTTAGGGGTGCATATCACGGCAATATGCGGATATTTCTTCACGAACTTGTAGGCATAACGGACGTGGTCCGCATGGTCGTGCGTGAGGAGAATGGCTTTGATGCAGGACATAGATATCCCGTAGCGCTTTAGTACCGGGACGACATTTTCCGGCTTGATGCCGGCATCTATGAGTACTCCCTGATTTTTATCGCCTAAATATTCACAGTTACCGCTGCTTCCGCTACCAAATGAAATAAAAAACAACTTTTGAGGTTCTTGTACAGGTGTAGATTCTATCTTGTCAAGGTAATCAAAAATTGAAGGACTTCCGTTATTATTTATCTTTATACGCGGCATAAGTGAATATTGAGTTTATTCTGAAAATAGTAAAAATATTGTAGGAATTTTATCGTAGTTGTATTTAGCTTTGCTCCACCAAGACAGTTTCCGAGTGATAATGCTTTGTTTTTCTCCTGTAATGTCAGAGGCAACGCAGAGGAGCATATTAGGCTTGAGCGATGCAGCAAGTTCCGCTATCAGCTTGTTGTTACGGTACGGAGTCTCAATGAAAATCTGAGTTTGTCGCTCATGGATAATTCGTCGCTCCAGTTCTTTCATCTTTGCTGCTCTTGCGGCTTTATCTATGGGCAAGTAGCCGTTGAAAGCGAAACTTTGTCCGTTAAATCCTGACCCCATCAGCGACATCAGTATGCTTGACGGTCCTACTAACGGTACTACTTCAATTCCTTTTTTCTGCGCTATAGCCACCACGTCTGCTCCGGGGTCTGCTATGGCGGGACAACCGGCTTCAGAAATTACACCCATAGAATGTCCTTGCTCCAGCGGAACTATCATTTCCGGCATTTCAGCAGGCTTGGTCTGTTCATTCAGAGTGAAGAAGGTGATGGTGTCAATGTCTATAGACTTATCACACTGTTTGAGGAAACGGCGTGCGGAACGGATATTTTCTACTATGAAATATTTTATTTCACGCAAGATTTCCGTGTTAAAGCCGGGCAATACTTTCTGTGTGGTGTCAGGTGACAGCGGCACAGGGAAGAGATATAGTTTAGCGTTGCTCATCACAGTGTTATTTCTGAATATGTCCTATAAGTGTGGCGGAAGAAACTTCGTCAATGGTGACAGGGACGAGGTCTCCAACTTTGGCATCTCCGCGGTCAAATACCACGGTCTTGTTCTGCTGAGTGCGACCAACCATCTGAGCCGTGCTTCTCTTTGACACACCTTCTACGAGAACTTCGAAAGTCTTACCGATGTCACGCTTGTTAGAGGCTAATGATAATTCGTTTTGAAGGGCAATCATACGGTTAAGACGGTCAATTTTTACGTCTTCCGGAACGTTGTCTTTCATCTCGCGAGATGCGAGTGTGCCGGGGCGTTCAGAGTATTTGAACATAAATGAAGAGTCAAAGCCAACTTCACGCATCAGTGAAAGTGTCTCTTGGAAATCTTCTTCGCTCTCGTTGTAGAATCCTGTGAACATATCTGTAGAAATTCCGCAGTCAGGAATCATACGGCGTATAGCGGCAATACGGTCGAGGTACCATTCGCGAGTGTATTTTCTGTTCATATTCTTAAGCACGGAGTTGCAGCCGGACTGTACCGGCAAGTGGATATGATTACAGATGTTAGGGTACTTGGCAATAGTGGCGATTGTGTCATCGCTCATATCCTTAGGGTGCGATGTGGTGAAGCGAACTCTCATATCCGGTGCTGCTTCCGCTACCATAGCGAGTAGGTGTGCAAAGTCTATTACCTCACCGTTTTCCTTCGTGCAGCGGTAGGAGTTTACGTTTTGACCGAGCAGAGTAACTTCCTTAAATCCGCGTTTTCTCAAGTCAGCCAATTCGTTAAGAATACTTTCCGCTTCACGGCTTCTTTCACGTCCGCGAGTGTAGGGTACGATACAGTAAGAGCAGAAATTATTGCAGCCGCGCATGATGGAAATAAATCCGCTGATGCGGTTTCCACCGATGCGGACAGGGATAACGTCGCGGTAAGTCTCAGTGGTACTGAGGTTAACGTTAATAGCGGTTTCGCCTTTTTCAGCGGCAGCGAAGAGGCTCGGCAAGTCCATATAACTGTCCGGTCCTGCAACGACGTCAACACCATGGTTATTAATAAGCACGTCACGTACACGCTCAGCCATACAACCGATAACTCCCACGATAAGTTTATGCTTTTTGCCGCGCTTACGGCGAAGTGATGCAAGATATGTAAGACGAGAAACGATTTTTTGCTCCGCATTGTCACGGATAGAACAAGTGTTCAACAGGATAGCATCAGCATCTTCAATATTCTCAGTCATTTCGTATCCCGCCATACCAAGTATAGCCGCAACGACTTCGCTATCTGCTACATTCATCTGGCAGCCATACGTTTCAATATAAAGTTTACGACTATCATTGTCGTGGAGTTTCGGGGTATTATTCATTGCAATATAAAATTTTCGCCATAAAAAAAGAATTGTTTTTGCAATTCAATTCAAAATTATTACTTTTGTGCAAAATTACTAAAACCAATCCTCAGACACAAATAAATTGGTGTGTAAATAAATAAAAATTATATATCTATACCGAAAATTATGTCATTCAACTTTATTACTGCTGAAGAAGCTGCGTCAATGATAAACAATGGCGCTACAATAGGTTTTTCCGGCTTCACAGCGCCAGGTACACCTAAGGCAGTACCTGAGGCACTCGCTAAGAAAGCCGAAAAAGAACATGCTGAAGGACGACCTTTCAAAGTGAATATTTTCTCAGGTGCATCAACAAGTGACCATGCAGACGGTGCTTTGTCCCGTGCTAATGCTATCAATATGCGAGCACCTTACCAGAATGTGCCGGACTTGCGTAAACGTATTAACAGCCACGATGCACATTACTTTGACCGTCACCTTTCAGAGATGGCACAGGAAGTGCGTTACGGTTTTTACGGAAAAGTGGATTTTGCTATTATTGAAGCTGCTGAAATTTCACCCGACGGTGAAGTACTCCTCGGTACCGGACTCGGCAATACTCCTACTTACGCTGCTCTTGCAGACAAAATCATCATCGAACTTAATGAGGCATTACCGAAGTCACTTTACGGTATGCACGACGTAGTGATGCTGCAAGACCCTCCTTACCGCCGTGAAATTCCTATTTACAAGGCAAGTGACAAAATCGGTCGCCCGACCCTTAAGATTGACCCGAATAAAGTTGTAGGTATTGTACGTACCAAATCATACGATGGTGTAAAGCCTTTCACAGAGCCTGATGAAGTTTCAAAACAAATCGGTGCAAACGTAGTGCGTTTCCTTCTTCACGAATATAAATCAGGAAAACTTCCAAAGGAATTTTTACCACTTCAGTCAGGAGTAGGAAATGTTGCAAACGCTGTTCTTTATGACCTTGGCGAAAGCACGGAACTTCCACCGTTTATGATGTATACTGAAGTGATGCAGAATGCAGTGCTTGAACTTATGAAGAAAGGTAAATGTACCTTTGCCAGCACATGCTCTATGACATTCAGTGATGACGTAGAAGAAGAACTCTTCAAGGATATGAGTTTCTTCCACGATAAAATCGTACTTCGTCCTGCAGAAATTTCAAATAATCCGGAAGTTATCCGCCGAATAGGCGTTATCGCAATGAACACCGCCCTTGAAGCAGACATCTTCGGCGGTATCAATTCAACACACGTACTCGGCACTAAGATGATGAACGGTATCGGTGGTTCAGGAGACTTCACGCGTAACGCATACATCTCAATCTTCTCATGCCCGTCAATCACAAAGGGCGGACTTATCAGTAACATCGTGCCGATGGTAGCCCACGAAGACCATTCAGAACACTCCGTAGATATTCTTATCACCGAGCAAGGTATAGCAGACCTTCGTGCAAAAGACCCGGTACAACGTGCTGAGACAATTATTGAAAACTGTGCTAACCCGATGTACAAAGAACTCCTCTGGGATTATCTCAAACTCGGCAAAGGCGGTCAGACACCACACACACTTGCTGCAGCCCTTTCATTCCACACAGCATTCTCTGAAACAGGCAGTATGCAAAATGCCGATTTCTCAAAATTCAAATAATCAACATTTTACACCTTATATTCACCACACCCCGGCTTGTAAAGTCGGGGTGTGGTGCGTTATATATTAAATTATTCGTACCTTTGCAGAAGATATGGCAAAGAAGAATAATTATATAGAATTGTTGAAGCTTGGCTTTCCGATATTAATCGGACAGTTGGGGCTGATAGTCGTGGCATTTGCAGATAATATAATGGTGGGACGTTATTCCACAGAGGCACTTGCATCGGCATCATTTGTTAATAGTGTATTTAATCTTGCGAATTTTGCTTGTCTTGGTTTTACTTACGGTATTACTCCTATCGTGGCTGCTCTCTATGCTCGCAAGGAGAATTTTGAGATAGGCAAGGTGTTGAGGAATGCTCTATGCGTAAATGTTCTTTTTACCTTGGCAATCTGTCTTATCCTCGGGATAATATATGCTAATGTGGAGCATCTCAGACAGCCGGAGGAATTAATGCCGCTGATAAAGCCTTATTTCTTGATAATTCTGTCCACACTTTTGCCGAATACTCTTTTCAACGTGTTTGCCCAATGGTCATACGCAATCGGTAATTCAAAGATGCCGATGTGGATTATTTTGCTTTCAAATGTTCTGAATATAATAGGTAATTATGCACTGATTTACGGACATTTCGGTGCTCCGGAATTGGGGCTTGTGGGTGCGGGACTCAGTACACTTTTTTCACGCATAGTCAGTCCGGTGATAATTATTGCTATATATTTTGCTGCCAAGAAGTACGAAGATTACTCAGAGGGCTTTTTGCAGAGCAAATTGTCTGCGGCTACTTGCAAGAAAGTTGCGGTGACGTCTTATCCTATATCGTTGCAAATGTCTATGGAATCCGGCTCATTTTCGATAGCCGGAGTGATGGCAGGGTGGATAGGCGCAATCGCCCTCGCTTCCTTCCAGATAATAGTGATAGTAGGTACTCTCGGCTTCTGTATTTATTACAGTTTCGGCTCAGCAGTGGCGGTCCTTGTGGCAAATGCTACGGGTCTTGGTGATAAGGTGCAGATGAAGAAGGTTGCCGCCGCAGGTTATCATATAATACTGTTCCTTATGGCAATGTCTTCAATAGTATTCGTGATATTCGGCAGTCAATTAATATCCGCTTTTACTATGGATAAGTTAGTGATAACAACTACATTAACATTGATAGTGCCGCTACTCCTTTATCAACTCGGTGATGCCACTCAGATAACGTATTCCGGAGCATTGCGCGGAACAGGGAATGTGATGCCGATGTTGTGGGTAGCATTTGTGAGTTATATAATCATCGGGATACCGGCATCGTATCTTCTTGCATTTACCTTCGGTCTTGGAATATACGGACTGATATTGAGTTTTAGTTTTTCACTCTTGCCTGCAGGAGGAGCGTTTGCATATTTCTTTTATAAAACCGTCAAAAGAATGAAATAATGGAATCAATTACTCGTCTATACAAAATCGGTTACGGTCCGTCCAGCAGCCATACAATGGGACCGCGTAAGGCAGCGGAAAATTTTGCTTCTCGCCACGGCGATGCAAGGCGTTTTGAAGTGACTCTTTACGGCTCACTTGCCGCAACGGGTAAAGGTCACCTTACGGACAAGGCAATCCTTGATATTCTTGCTCCTATAGCACAGACGGATATAGTGTGGAAACCGGAAATTTTCCTGCCATTTCACCCGAATGGAATGACGCTCAAGTCCTACGATGCAGATGGTAAAGAAACGGACGCCGAAACTGTGTTTTCAATCGGTGGCGGTGATATATGCCACGAAGGAGAGCGAGTGAATGCCGGAAACGATGTTTACGTGATGTCCACGATAAAGGAAATACTGGATTGGTGTGAAAACACGGGTCATTCTTATTGGGAATACGTGGATTTATGCGAAGGTCCCGGCGTGTGGGATTATCTTCAAGAAGTGTGGAACACGATGAAAGAAGCCGTAGAGCGAGGAATAGAAGCAGAGGGTGTACTTCCCGGCGGACTCGGAGTGAGACGAAAAGCAGTGACGTACTATGTTCATGCCGCAGGGTATAACAGTAATCTGAAATCGCGCGGACTTGTTTACGCTTACGCACTTGCCGTGTCAGAAGAAAATGCAGCCGGAGGAAAAATTGTCACTGCACCGACGTGCGGGTCAAGCGGAATAGTTCCGGCAGTGCTGTATCACCTTTATACTTCAAAAAACTTTTCGGAAAAACGAATTCTGCGAGCTCTTGCCACAGCCGGTATTTTTGGTAATGTGGTAAAGGCGAATGCATCAGTGTCCGGAGCGGAAGTCGGTTGTCAGGGTGAAGTTGGTGTAGCGTGTGCAATGGCAGCGGCAGCAGCAAGTCAACTGTTCGGCGGGTCTCCGGCACAAATAGAGTATTCAGCGGAAATGGGCCTTGAACACCATCTCGGCTTGACGTGTGACCCAGTGTGCGGACTTGTTCAAATACCATGCATAGAGCGTAATGCCTACGCAGCGGCACGCGCTCTTGATGCAAACCTTTACGCAGCCTTCTCCGATGGTCACCATTCCGTATCTTTTGACCGCATAGTGGAGGTAATGAAGCAAACCGGTCATGACATACCGTCACTATACAAGGAAACGGCTAAGGGCGGGCTTGCAGTGATAAAATAGGATAGTAAGGGCTAAAAGAACTTAAAAGGCAATCCTCTGACGATATTGTCTTTCAGATTTCGAATTCTGTGTATTTACCATAGAGCAACCTTGCCGCAAACTCCCAAATCCAAAGTAGCAGTGGCAATTCCAAGTGCTTTAAAGACGCGGCTCATAGTTGGAATACTTATGCTATAGCCATTCTCAATCCTTGAAATTTGAGCTCTTTGTACACCGATACGCTTTCCAAGTTCTTCTTGAGTCAAATTTTGCATAATACGAGCCTTTTTGATAGCTTCTCCAATTTTATATGCGTGCAAAGCCTCTTCAATGTTATTGTCAAATTCATCTCTATCCGCAGAACCTTTTTTGCCGATGAGTTCGTCCGTTACTTCATCTAAGGTATAAAGTTTCATATTTCCCAATTGTTTCATAGTCATTTGTCTTTAAGTTCAAAATATTGTTTCATAATGCCTTCAGCTCTCATTATTTCCTTTTTTGGAGTCTTTTGTGTTTTTTTGATTATACCGTGTGTGGCTACAACTAAAGTTTGTCCTTCCGTATCCCAAAAAGCAAAAAGTCTATATGCAATTCCATTATAGAGTGTACGAAATTCCCAAACTTCAGAATTTTATAACTTTTTAAAGAGCTCACTATTTCTTTCTCCACCTGCAACTCTCCAAATATTGTACAATATTTTTTTGCGAGCTTGTGGCGATATCTTTTCAAGAAATATTTTAGCTTCTTCCAATAATGCAAGCTGAAAAGTTGTCATAGATACGATATTATAATTATAATGCAAAAATAATACTTTGTTTCCAATTTGTGAAACATTTGAGGATTTTCTATCAAAAAAAAATGTTAATGGTGTAACTTCTTTACAGTAATCTACGTCTAATATGAAAAAATAACACAAAAGAGCCGTGCATTAACTTTAATTTTAAGTTATAAGGCGAGATAGTATTTAACTTTGTGTTATGGAATTTTTAAATCATTATTAAAAAATCGTGACAAAATGATTAAATTAATTGATATTAACAAGACGTATCCCGGAGTTGTGCCGTTGCACGTGCTTAAAGGAATAAACCTACACGTGGAAAAGGGCGAATTAGTGTCTATTATGGGTGCGTCAGGTTCAGGGAAATCCACTTTGCTCAACATCTTGGGTATCCTTGACAACTACGACACCGGCGATTACTATCTTGACGGGCTTCTTATCAAGAATCTGAGTGAAAATAAGGCTGCAGAGTTAAGAAACAAGATGATAGGATTCGTGTTCCAATCGTTTAACCTTATCAATTACAAAGACGCACTTGAAAACGTTGCTCTGCCACTGTTCTATCAGGGAATTTCCCGTCGCCAGAGAAATAAAATGGCAATGGAACAACTTGACCGTATGGGTCTCGCTGACCGTGCTCACCACTTACCGAGTGAGCTTTCCGGCGGTCAAAAACAACGTGTGGCAATAGCGCGCGCACTTATCACAAATCCGTCAATAATCCTTGCCGATGAGCCAACAGGTGCCCTTGACAGCAAGACGTCTCACGATGTGATGAATATCTTCAAAGACTTAAATGCCGACACAGGAAAGACAATCGTCATTGTCACTCACGACCCTGGCGTAGGCGCGCAGACAAACAGAATTATCCGTATAAGTGACGGTATTATAGAAGAATAAAGATTATGTTTGACTTATTCAGAGAAATATACCAGACGCTGAGAAATAACAAACTTCGTACTTTTCTCACAGGCATATCCGTGGCATGGGGTATTTTTATGCTTATCATACTTCTGGGTATGGCACGAGGAGTGACAAACGGGTTTGAAGACAGTCCGGGTAATAGAGGAACGAATACTATAGCCGTGTGGGGCGGTCGTACGTCAAAGGCATACGCCGGTTATAAAGAAGGCAGAACAATCCAACTCAAAAATAAAGATACGGGTAACATCAAGAGTGAAGGAGGCGAACATATTGATGATGTGACTTCATTCATCAATGGAAGTTCATCTGTGATATCCACGCCTCACGATTATATCACGGCAAGATACCGCGGAGTATATCCTTCTTATCTCAAACTTCAAGGTGAAGAAATAACGGAAGGCAGATTCATCAATGAAGCCGATATGGAGTACAAGCGAAAAGTGATAGTGCTGACGCGTAAAAATGCCAATATCCTCTTCGAAGACACTACGAAAATAGTAGGAGGCATAGTGGAGATGGGCGGACTTTCATTTACCGTAATAGGCGTTTTTGATCCGGAATGGGGAGAGGATACATTTATTCCTTACACCACGGCTAAAATGATAAACGGCGATAAGGACGATGTGGATAACCTTACGGTAACCATTAAAGATGTTTATACTCAGGAAGATTGTCACAAAGTAGAACTAAATATCCGTCAATCACTTGCAAATGTACATAACTTTAATTATGATGATAACTCCGCAATTTGGGTTTGGAACAGATTTAACCAGTACCTGACGGCACAAAGCGCTATGGGAATACTTCAAGCAGTGATTTGGATAATAGGTATTCTGACAATGCTTTCGGGGATAGTAGGTGTGAGCAACATCATGTTTGTGTCCGTAAAAGAGCGTACTCACGAAATCGGTATCCGGCGTGCTATCGGAGCAAAGCCTAAAAACATATTGACTCAAATCCTTATGGAAAGTGTGGCTATCACGGGACTATTCGGATATATAGGTGTATTTTTCGGGATTTTAGCCACGGAAGGAATATCAATGATAGAAATGAAAGGTATTTCAAATCCAACCGTTGACATTACGATAGCAATCCAAGTGACAGTGGTACTGATACTGTCAGGCTGTCTTGCCGGACTCTTCCCGGCACTTAAGGCACTAAAAGTAAAACCGGTAGAGGCTCTGCGCGATGAATAATATTTTTCCAAAACTTATTTTGTAAAAATGAAAACTTCAATATTTGATATAGACAACTGGACCGAAATCGGGGCTACCCTCGCACGAAACAAGACGAGGACATTCCTCACCGCCTTCGGTATTTTCTGGGGCGTGGCAATGCTCGCTATGCTCTGGGGCGGTGCAATCGGTCTTAAAGATATGTTGATGCGAAACTTTGACGGCTTTGCAACGAACACTGCTGTCCTTTTCCCGGGCAGAACGACAATGTCTTACAAAGGATTCAATAAGGGAACACAGTACGACTTGGTGCAAGCCGATGCAGACGGCATCAGAAATACAATCCCTGAAGTAGTGGCACAAACGTCGGTATACAATATCGGAGTAACTGCCTCTTACGGTAAAAATTCCACCAGCACTACAATTATGGGTGTAGATGCAGACTATCCGGAAATAATGCTTCCTGTGATTTACAGTGGTAGATTTATTAACGCGTCAGACAGTCAACAAGAACGAAAAGTGTGTGTAATAGGTAAAAAAGTGGCAGATGAAATATTCGGGTACGAGTCACCAATAGGAAAATACGTTAAAGTTTCAGGAATATACTTTTACGTAGTGGGCGTTGCAGGACAGACAAGTGAAGTCCAAATCAGTGCCAAGATAGATGAGTCAATCCTTATCCCGTCAACGACCATGCGCCGCTCGTTTAACCTCGGCGATGACATCGGCGGACTGATGATGAAAGTGAAAGACGGAGTATCTCCAACGTCACTGAAACCGCGCATTGCCCGCATCTTGCGCCGTAATCACCCTATACACCCTGATGATGATAATGCAATAGGCTTTTGGGATATATCTCAGCAATTCAAGATGGTTGACAGCCTGTTCCTCGGTATTATGGTGCTTGCACTGTTCGTAGGTGTAGGCAGTCTGTTAGCCGGAATAATCGGAATCGGAAATATAATGTGGGTAATCGTCAAAGAGCGCACCCAGGAAATTGGAATCCGTCGCGCAATCGGAGCCAAACCGCTTGACATAATCACACAGATACTTTCCGAAGGAGTGGTGCTCACCTTTGTGGCGGGAATAGCAGGTATTTGTTTTGCAACAATAGTGCTATTCATTGCTCAGAAATTAACAACTAATGAGGTTTCAACACCACACTTTCAACTATATTTTTCACAGGCAGTTACCATAATGGTGACATTTATGATACTCGGAACTGCAGCAGGACTGATACCTGCTCTGAAAACGATGAAAATCAAGCCTATTGAAGCAATGAATGATAAATAATTTCCAATCGAATAATAAATAAAAAATAATAACACGTCATGAAAAAGTTTTTCAAAATCTTAATGTGGATAATAGTAATCGCTATTTTCATCGGCACATTCGTCTATCTGTTTATAAACTCACAGACTAAAGCCCCTGTTTACGAACTCGTTAAGCCTACTCTCGGTGATATTGAACGCACAACTGTGCTTACCGGAACTATCGAGCCTCGTGATGAAATTGAAATCAAACCACAGGTTTCAGGTATTATCAGTGAAATAAATGTAGAACCGGGTGATGAAGTTAAGGAAGGCGATATTATTGCCAAGATTAAGATTATCCCTGATGAATCACAACTTTCTTCCGCACGAAATCGTGTACGCGTAGCGTCACTTGATCTTGAAGAAAAACGTCTCGAATACGAACGCACCAAGATGCTTTACGACAAGAAATTCGAGTCACGCGAAAAATACGAACAGGACTTGAGTGCATACAATAAGGCAAAAGAAGAACTCAAGGCTGCAGAAGATGCACTTTCAATCATTAAGGACGGTGTGTCAAAGGAAGATGCACAGCAAAGTAATACACTCGTCCGTGCTACAATCACAGGACTTGTGCTTGAAGTTCCTGTAAAAGTAGGTAGTTCCGTAATCCAAGCCAACACGATGAATGATGGTACTACTATCGCTAAAGTTGCAGATATGAAAGATTTAATCTTCAAAGGTAAAATTGACGAGACCGAGGTGGACATGCTTTCTGAAGGAATGCCTATGCGAATATCTATCGGTGCAATAACTGATTCCAACCTTGATGCTGTAATAGAAAAAATTTCACCTATCGCAGCCGAAGACAACGGTATCAATACATTTGAAGTAAAAGCCGCTATCAAAGTAGATGAAAACCTTCACCTCCGTGCAGGATATAGTGCAAACGCCACTGTAATCCTCTCTAAGGTTTCAAATGTACTTACTATCCCGGAACGAGTTATTGAATTTGCGGGAGACAGTACCTTTGTATATCAGTTGACCGACTCTGTTAAGACTCAGAAATTCAAACGTATCCCTGTCAAGACAGGTGTAAGCGACGGTATTAATATCCAAGTTCTTGACCAAAGCGTGGATTCAACGATGAATCTCCGCGGTGCTGAAATGCAACACTAATATCAGATGACTTATGAAACGAATATTTTCACTCTCTATAATAGCACTTGCCGCAGTAGCGGCAGGTGCGCAAGACAAATGGTCGCTTGACAGCTGCATTAACTATGCCGTATCTCACAGTATTTCAGTTAAAAATGCACAAGTGCAAAAAGACCTTGCAGAACTTTCCGTGACTGAGGCAAAAGATGCATTTTTGCCAAACGTGAGCGCAAACGCTTCACAAAGTTTTAACTTCGGTCGCGGTCTTACTAACGAAAATACTTACGAAAACCGTAATACTTCAAGTTTTTCATGGGGTGCAAGTATGAGTCTGCCGCTATTTGACGGACTCTCAAACGTAAGACAACTCAAATACGCTAAAATAAACCTTCAGTCACAATTTCTGAAACTTGAATCCGCAAAGGATAACGTGACACTTAATGTCATTAGTCAGTACTTGCAAGCCCTTTACTATAAAGAACTTGTGAATACTGCCAAAGAACAAGCCGAACTCTCAAAGTACGAAGTTTCTCGTCAGGAATCACTTGTTGAATCCGGCAAAGTGGCTGAAATAGACCTTATCCAGGCTCGCGCACAACTTGCTCAGGACGAACTCAGCGTCACTACTAATCAAAATGATGCCAAGCTTGCTCTACTTGACCTTGCACAGCTGCTTCAACTCCCTGATATCGAAAACTTTGATATAGAACCTCTTACGGAATCTTCTCCAATAATCCCTTCCGCTGAAGATGTTTACTCTCAAGCACAAAACATTAACAACGGTATTCTTGCAGCAAGGAATAACGTTAAAGCTGCAGATGCGCAAGTAAGTCTTGCCAAATCAGGATATTTACCGAGATTATCTTTCAATTTCGGCGTAGGGAGCAGTTACGTCAATATGAGCGGACTTGAAAACAAGACTTTCTCACAGCAGATGCGTGACAACTATTCCACATCATTAGGTTTTACGCTTTCAATACCGATTTTTGATGCTTTTTCCACTCGTAATGCAGTGCGCCGGGCAAAGGTTCAGGCAATAAGTGCCAAACTCAATCTTCAGGACACTGAAACTCAACTCCAAAAGGATATTCAGCAGGCGTATTATCGTGCCGTAGCTGCAAGAGAAAAATATGATGCCGGACTTAAGACGGAAGATGCGGCACAACAGGCATTCGTGGCTATGAAAGAAAAATATGAACTCGGTCGTTCTACTCCTACGGAATTCGAACAAGCCAAAACCACTTATTTGAAATCCACTATTGACCGACTTCAATCTCACTACGAATACATTATGCGTTGTCGTATTCTGGATTTCTACTACCACAATAAATAAGATTTTTTCATCTCTGCTTAAATAACCGGAAGGTGGCTGCTCTCGGGCGGCTGCCTTTCTTTGCTTTAGGAATAGAGGCTACAAAGAACACTATAGGGCTAAAATGGCAAAAGGAGGGGTATGGTAAACAGATTTATTGAATAATTCTGTTAATTGTCACAAATAAATACAATGGAAATATGGCTTGATATTTGTCTATTATCGGAAAACTGATTATATTTGCTGAATAAAAGTGTTAAATGTCACAAATAAATTCAGTAGGATTATGTATTTTGATAGAAAATTTTATTTAGAGCAGCTTATTAGGGCAGACGGAAACGGAATGATAAAAATTATTACCGGAATACGACGTTGTGGTAAATCTTATTTATTATTTAATATATTTCGTAATTATCTACTTGATAAAGGCGTTGATCCAGACCATATTATAAGTGTTAATTTTGAAGACAGGCGAAATAAATTGCTCCGAGATCCTGATGAACTTCTCAAGCACATAGACGGAAAGCTGAAAGATGATAACAAATACTACGTGCTGCTTGATGAGGTACAATTAGTAAAAGAATTCGAAGACGTTTTGAATTCGTATTTACATTTTTCTAACGTAGAAGTCTATGTCACCGGATCCAATGCGAAATTTTTATCAAAAGATATTATTACAGAGTTTCGAGGTCGTGGTTGGGAAATAAAGGTGCATCCGTTAAGTTTTAGTGAATATTATGAAGTAACGGGCGGTGATAAACGTGAAGCCTTGGAAACTTACTACAAGTACGGAGGTTTGCCTGCTGTAGCATTGCTTGATAATGCAGAGGATAAGCAGAATTATCTGAGGGAAATATATGAAACAGTGTATTTGCGTGACGTAGTAGATAGAAATAATATTAAAAATGACGCTGACTTAAAGGAATTAGTCAGGGTGATGGCGTCAGGCATAGGTGCGAGTACAAATATCAGGAGAATTTCAAATACCTTTAAGTCGGTGTCATCTTTAAATATCAGTCCGAACACAATTTCAAAATACTTGGAATATCTTCAAGATTCATTTATGATAAGTTCAGCTCCGAGGTACGATGTTAAAGGAAGAAAGTACATAGGTACCGAGACGAAATATTACTTTGAGGATATGGGAATAAGAAATGTGGTTCTTGATTTCAGACAGGTAGAGCCTACGCATATTATGGAGAACGTGATATATAACGAATTGCGGAAAGACGGTTTTTCTGTTGATGTAGGCTGTGTGGAGGCTTTTGAGCGAAATTCCGCGAACGTGGTACAAAGAAAACGATTTGAAATAGACTTTGTAGTAAATCGTCATGATGAAAGAATATATATTCAGTCTGCTTACGCTATGCCTACGGCTGATAAACTTAATCAAGAAGAGGCCTCTCTATTGCGTGTTCCAGATGGTTTCAGAAAGATCATAATTGCTGCAGATAGATACCATTCCGGCTATAATGAAGAAGGTATTTATATATTGGGACTATATGATTTTTTGTCAGGTTATAGTATTTGAATAAATCTGTTAATTGTCACAAATAAATTCAGTAGGAGAAAGGGCTCGTGGGAACTTCTTATGACGATGTTTGACAGAAGATAATGCTAATATCCTGAATGATAAGATTGTAAGTGGCGCGGAGATGTGCTGCCATGATACTTTTTACCACAGATTGAACATCTCAAAGTTCGAAGCTAGTGGGGCAATTCTTTTTTTTTCAGCATAGCGCGCTGCGTGTTTTTACGGAGTTTCCCATAGTAAAGCCGCTCCTAAGCTTCTTACGGACTGATGTTCTTGTGAATAAATCTGTTAATTGTCACAAATAAATTCACCGGCTTTATTCGACGAAATTGCATTATAAACTGCATAAATCGACTTTAATGAAAAATTATGACGTATTGGACTCGGTCTTATAAGGTAAAAACGAAAAGATTACGGAAAAAATTATGTAAATAAGTTTTATTATCAAATTTTTTTTGTAGTTTTGCGAAATAGAAAACTAAATTCATAATAATCAAAATAATTTTTGATATGAAAAAACATAACTTTTATGCCGGTCCTTCAATCTTGAGTGAGTACACAATCAAGAATACAGCCGACGCTGTGTTGAACTTTGCAGATATGGGACTTTCACTTCTTGAAATCTCTCACCGCAGCAAACAGTTTCAAGCAGTAATAGATGAAGCAACAGCATTGGTAAAGGAATTACTTGAAATACCGGAAGGCTATAGTGTACTGTTCCTCGGTGGCGGCGCAAGTATGCAGTTCTGTATGGTACCATATAACTTGCTGCAAAACAAGGCCGCATATCTTGACACGGGTGTTTGGGCTCACAAAGCAATAAAAGAAGCTCAACTCTTCGGTGAAGTGGAAGTGGTCGCATCTTCAGCAGACCGCAATTACAACTATATTCCTCGTGACTTCAAGGTGCCGACCGACGTAGATTATTTCCATTACACAACAAACAACACAATTTACGGTACTGAAATCCGTAAAGACCCGGAAGTGGGAAATGTACGCCTTGTGGCAGATATGTCATCAGATATTTTCTCACGTGCTATTGACGTGTCAAAGTACGATGTGATCTACGCAGGTGCTCAGAAGAACCTTGCTCCTGCCGGTGTGACGATAGTAATCGTTAAAGATGATGCTCTCGGCAAGGTAACTCGTCCTATCCCTACGATGCTAAACTACAAGACGCATGTGGATAAGGGTTCAATGTTCAATACCCCTCCTGTGCTTCCTATTTTCTCAGCACTCCAGACACTTAAATACTATAAGAGTCTCGGTGGTATCCGTGAAATAGAAAAAGTGGATATTGCAAAAGCTGCAAAACTATATGAGGCTATTGATGCAAGCCGTATTTTCGTGGCAACAGTACCTGACCATGCAGACCGTTCTATTATGAACGTATGCTTCGTGATGAAACCTGAATATGCAGAACTTGAGAAGGAATTTGTTGACTTCGCTACTGCTCAGGGTATGGTGGGAATTAAGGGTCACCGTTCAGTAGGCGGTTTCCGTGCGTCACTTTACAATGCACTTCCTATGGAAAGCGTTGAGGCACTTATCGCATGTATGAAAGAATTCGAGGCTAAACACTAAGTCGATAAATATTAACCATTAAAATTTGTGGGCTATGAAAGTATTAGTCGCTACAGAAAAACCATTTGCGGGTGTTGCTATTGAAGGTATCCGTAAGGTGGTGGAAGAAGCCGGTTATGAACTTGCTCTTCTTGAAAAATATTCAGCAAAGGCAGATTTGCTTGAAGCTGTTGCTGATGCTGATGCCTTGATTATCCGTTCTGATAAGGTGGATAACGAAGTGCTTAAAGCAGGTAAAAATCTTAAGATTGTGGTACGTGCCGGCGCAGGCTACGATAATGTTGACCTTGCGGCTGCGACAGAACACGGTGTATGCGTTGAGAATACTCCGGGACAAAACTCTAATGCAGTGGCAGAACTTGTGTTCGGTCTTACGATTATGGCAATCAGAAATATGTACGATGGTACGTCAGGTTCTGAACTTAAAGGCAAGACGTTAGGTATCCACGCATTCGGTCAGGTTGGCAGAAACGTGGCACGCATAGCTAAAGGTTTCGGAATGGAAGTAAGTGCGCTTGATCCGTATTGTGCCGATAGCGTAATGGAAGAAGCAGGCGTCCGCTCAATCCATTCATTGCAAGAACTTTACAAGGAGAATAAATTCGTATCTCTACATATTCCTGCAACAGATGAAACACGTCGCTCGGTGGGTTATGAACTTATCAAGTTATTGCCTAAGAATGGTGTCCTGATTAATACGGCTCGTAAGGAGGTTATTGATGAAGACGGACTTATCAGAGTTCTTCGAGACCGTCAGGATATCAAGTATGTAGCGGATATCAAGCCTGATTGTGCAGATGCACTCAAAGCTGAGTTCGGAAATAGAGTATTCTTCACTCCAAAGAAAATGGGTGCTCAGACTTCCGAGGCAAACATCAATGCGGGTATTGCTGCAGCACATCAGATTGTGGCGTTCCTCCGTGACGGCGTTGACCGTTTTAGAGTGAATAAGAAATAATTGATGATGGAAATATACATAAAAAGGATGTGAAATTTTCACATCCTTTTTTATTGCCGTAGAACATTCGCTATGAGTAAGGATCGTGTACTAAAAGTACGTTAGCGCAGAATATAAATTGATAATTTGCGCTAACGTATGTTTTTTGATATGTTAGCACAAATTATAATTGGAAAAGTTGTGCTAAGTGGTGATTTTTGCTCCCTTTGCGCAGATTATCTTGAAAGGCGAAAAGGACGAAAAGGACTGCATGGAAGTGATTTAGGGTAAAAAGGCTTCAGGGTCTAAGATGGCTTCAATGGCAGTGATGGCTAAAAGAAATGATGCGATTTTGTTTATCGGGTAAAAATAATCAAAAAAAGTGTAAAAAGAACATAAATATAAAAAATAAGGTGTAACTTTGTTACCGCATAGTTTATGCAACCAAAATAGTATAAACCATAAAAAACTAAACATACCTTAAAGCAAACATTTAATTTGTCATGTTAGAGCAAACCAGTGTAAAGACTCTTGACAAAGTAGTCGTAAGATTTTCCGGTGACTCAGGTGATGGAATGCAACTTGCAGGCAACATTTTTACGAATGTGTCAGCAGGTGTAGGCAATAGCGTATCAACATTCCCTGACTATCCGGCAGAAGTAAGAGCCCCTCAAGGATCATTGAGTGGTGTATCGGGATTCCAAGTAAGCGTAGGTGCAGGAGTTCACACTCCGGGTGATGAATGTGATGTGCTTGTGGCAATGAACCCTGCCGCACTCAAGCAACACGTGAAATTCCTCAAGCCTACCGGTGTAATAATTCTTGATATAGATGCTTTTAAGCCGGAAGGTCTTAAAAAAGCATTGTTCGAGACAGATGACCCGATTAAAGAATTAGGCATTACCGCACAAGTGGTGGAAGTACCTGTTACCACAATGACCAAGGCTGCACTTGCAGATAGCGGTATGGATAACAAGTCAATACTTAAGTGCCGTAATATTTTTGCACTTGGACTTGTGTGCTGGCTTTTTGACCGTCCGCTCGCCAATGCACTGCACATGCTTAAAAATAAATTTGCGAAAAAGCCTGCAGTCTTTGAGGCAAATGCAAAGGTTATACAAGCAGGATACGATTACGGACATAATATTCATGCTTCAGTATCTACTTACCGAATTGAGACGGAGCCTATTAAAGCCGGTACTTATACAGATATCAATGGTAACACCGCTACAGCATGGGGCTTGATTCTCGCATCAGAGAAATCACATCGTCCGCTATTCCTCGGCAGTTATCCTATCACTCCGGCTACAGATATTCTTCACGAACTCGCTAAGCGTAAAGACCTCGGTGTCAAGGCTTGCCAGATGGAAGATGAAATAGCTGGCGTATGTTCTGCAATCGGTGCATCTTTTGCGGGTGACCTTGCCGTTACATCAACTTCAGGTCCGGGTCTTGCACTTAAGAGTGAAGGTATAGGACTTGCCGTGATGGCGGAATTACCACTTGTGGTGATTGACGTACAGCGTGGCGGACCTTCAACAGGTCTTCCTACCAAGACAGAGCAGACGGACTTGATGCAAGCACTTTACGGACGTAACGGTGAAAGCCCTGTGGCAGTGGTTGCTCCGGCATCGCCTACAGACTGCTTCACTATGGCATTCGAGGCAAGCCGCATAGCTCTTGAACACATGACGCCGGTAATTCTCCTTTCCGATGCATTTATCGGTAACGGTTCTTCAGCATGGCGTATTCCTGAAGAAAATGAATATCCTGAAATAAAGTGCAATTTCGTGCCGGAAGATAAGAAAGAAGGCTGGAAGCCATATCTCCGTGACCCTCAGACGCTTGTGCGCTACTGGGCAATACCGGGAACAGAAGGACTTATGCACCGCCTCGGTGGTCTTGAGAAAAATGCTGAAACAAGTGCAATCTCAAATGATCCTCTGAACCACGAAAAGATGGTTGGTATCCGTCGTGAAAAAGTGGCACGTATAGCGAATGACATTCCACAGCAAGACGTTCTCTTCGATGCTGATGCAAAAACACTTCTTATCGGTTGGGGCGGTACTTACGGACACTTGCTTACAGCCGCTCAGGAACTCAACAAGGCAGGGAAGCAAGTTGCTTACACGCACTTCAGATACATCAATCCATTACCGGCAAATACAGCCGATGTTATTAACAAGTACGACACAATAATCGTGGCAGAACTTAATACAGGAATGTTCGCCGACTATTTGCAGGCAAAATTCCCGGGTAAAGTTATCAAACGCATTAATAAAGTACAAGGACAGCCGTTTATGGTGAAAGAAATCGTTGATGGCGTAACTAAAATAATGGAGGGCAAGTAAAAATGGAAGAACAAAAATATACAGCGGCAGATTATAAGAGTGACCAATCAGTACGTTGGTGCCCGGGTTGCGGTGACCACGCAGTGTTAAACTCACTTCATAAGGCTATGGCAACTCTCGGAGTGCCGCCATGCAAGACTGCAGTGATATCCGGTATCGGTTGTAGTTCTCGTTTGCCTTACTATATGAATACATACGGTTTCCACACTATCCACGGTCGTGCAGCTGCAATAGCAACAGGATTTAAAGTAGCAAATCCTGAAATGACAGTATGGCAGATTTCAGGCGACGGTGACGGACTTGCTATCGGTGGTAATCATTTTATCCATGCCGTAAGAAGAAATATCGACTTGAATATCATTCTTTTTAATAATAAGATTTACGGTCTTACCAAGGGACAGTATTCACCTACAAGTGACCGCGGATTCGTGTCAAAATCTTCTCCTTACGGGACTACTGAAGACCCGTTTATTCCTGCCGAACTTGTATTCGGTGCAAGAGGGACATTCTTTGCTCGTACAATAGACGTGGAACTCAATATTTCTCAGGAAGTACTTGTAGCGGCTGCCAAGCATAAAGGCGCGTCAATAGTGGAAATGCTCACTAACTGTATGATTTTCAATAATGGTATCCATAACTTTATTACTGACCGTGAAACTCGTGCAGACAGAACTATTCACCTTGTACATGGTGAAAAGATGATTTTCGGCAAAGAAAAGAATATGGGTATAGTCCAAGACGGTTTCGGACTTAAGGCTGTGGAAATCGGTAAAGACGGATACACTATTGATGACGTTCTTGTACATGATGCACATTCACAAAGCAACTTCCTCCATCAGCAACTTGCTATGATGGACGGACACGAATTGCCGCTCGCTATCGGTGTAATCCGTGATGTGGAAGGTCTTACTTACAATGACGAAGTGGATCATCAGGTGGCTGAAGTTCGTGCAAAGAAGGGCTTTGACTCTCTCCGCAGTATGATACTCGCAGGAGAAACTTGGGAAGTAAAGTAAATTAACTTCATACTTAAAAATAAAGGCTGCGCGTCTGTGCAGCCTTTATTTTTTATAGTGTGTAACCGATGGATATGAATATGCTTTGACTTAATTCTTTCTTTGGTACATAAAATTTTTGTCCGTTGGCAAGTGTGACATTTCTTCGTCCTGAATAATAGTCAAGATTAGATATATTATACCCGGCTCCGAATACAAAGCGGTCTGCTGATAATTTTATTGATGTTCTTGCTCCCCAATATAGCCAATTCAAGTCTTTGTTCCTGAATGTGCGATAATCAACTGTATGACCGGTATTTCCTGAAAATTCTCTGATTTCGTAGGTTAGAGAATTGTGAAAAGGACAGGCAAAACTGAGTCCCGGCTCTATCTGAACCCATAGTTTGAAATAATCATCTCTGCTTTTCCATAACGCAGTAGATTTAATGATTAATGCCGGCTTAAACATTATCCACCTGACGTTTCGCTCATTATCCGCAAGTTCCGATTCATACCCGTCAATAATTGTCTGCCTGGTAGGTTGATTGTATTGACTTGTTAATTCAACACCAAATGACAATCCGAGGTATTTATGAAAGTTCCAACTTACAGTCGGTTCAACGAGCCACGCATTTTCATTATTGATGTATATTCCGCCATATAATTCGGCAGTGAATGGGTGTTTCTCTTCTTGAGCATACGCATTTTTAGGAAAGAAAATAAGAGAAAAAAGGACCAAAAGGCAAAATGGTCTCTTCATTTATTACTTTGTCTTTTTAGGGCGTCCGCCGAGGACAAATCCTATATTTACACTTACGTTGTTGTATCCCTTTCTGCATATATTAAATTGTGCAGAAATGCGAAAATGATAGAGCAATTCAACACCGATACGCGGAGCAAAAAGCATTGCTGTGCCTTTTGATGGAAAATATTCATCGCCTACAACATCGTTAAATGCCACTCCGATTGCTGTGCCTACAAATGGATTGATTTTTGTTCCCTGCTTAAAATTATAATCACCTACGGCTGCGATTGCTAATGTCCTGTTACTCTGCCAACGGTCGTAGCCATCATTGAAAAGGTGTTCATAACCGCGCCTTGCTGTTGACAAGTCGAGCATAAGACCGCAATCCCATGGAGTGCCTTTGAAATTATATCTGCCTTCTAATCCTAATGATGCGCTTATCTGAGATTTTCCGTCATGGTAGCTTCCTAATGGAAGTGTTAAACCTGCTCTTGCTTCTCCTTCCATCATTTGTACGATTTTGTCATTGCCGTATGCGTTAAATGATGTGGCGGCTATTATCAGAATTAATGTAAAGATGATTCTCATAAAGAAATGTGATGAGTCTTGTTAATGACATTAAAAATGTTATATAGCGCAAAGTTAATAACATAAATTGAATAAATACTCAAAAATATTGAAAAATAGATTTATTCACTTTTGTTTGGTTGTGGCTCTTTGTTGGCGGACTTTATCTGCAATTTTCACAGACCGCACCTCCCCGAGGTGCGAATGTGGAGAGTATGTCTATCTCAGGGTGGCGCACTTCGTGCTTACCCTGAGTTACTTACGGCTGAAAGTCTCCGACTTTCTTTGATGGCGTAACCTCTTAAGTATAAGGACAGACCGCACGCTCTACGAGGTGCGAATGTG
>JALEMF010000027.1 GCA_022768005.1 Bacteroidales bacterium
CGGACAATCTCGCTATACTTATAGCCGATGATACTGCGGCATCTCTGACCAAGTGTCCGGTCGATAATAGGTGAAAGCATGGAGTCAAATTGCTCCATGATTGAAATAATACCGCCAAAAGGTGTGAGTTTCTCAGATTTAATTTGTATTTTTGCCATGTCATATTAGAGTTTTGCTTGTTTTCTTTTTGCAACACTAAGATAAGTGAAAATTCTGACATGGCAAAATCCTGGGCAACTTTTTGTTGCTCAGGAACTTAAAAAGTTATATTTGTAATAGTGTTGCGGAATGAAGGTTAAATAGTGTTACAAAACAGTGAAAAAGAGGGTAAAATGAGCCCTTTTAAGAATTTTTCATAATAAAATTTTACTATCTGAAAGACTTTTTGTAACTTTGCAGTCTGAAATGCCGTTATCTGCAATAGTGGCAGGTAATGGGCTGAGCATAGAAATAAAGTTAAAATAATTATTAATCAATAAAAAAGTAACAATCATGTCAGAAGTCGCTTCAAAAGTAAAAGAGATTATCGTAGACTTACTCGGTGTTGAAGAAGCAAAAGTAACCGAGAACGCATCTTTCACAACAGACCTTGGCGCAGATAGCCTTGAAACTGTTGACCTCATTATGAAACTTGAACAAGAATTCGATATCGAAATTCCTGAAGAACAAGCTAACACAATCGCTACTGTAGGTGACGCTATCAAATACGTTGAAGCTGCAGTTGCTAACAAATAATATCCATTTAGTAAACTAAGGTTTTAATGGAATTAAAAAGAGTTGTAGTAACAGGTCTTGGTGCAATCACTCCAATCGGAAATGACGTTGCCACAGTGTGGAATAACGCTATTAACGGTGTGAGTGGAGCCGCTCCTATTACTCATTTTGATGCATCGCTATTCAAGACTCAATTTGCATGTGAGGTTAAGAACTTCGTTGCTGAAGACTATATTGATCGTAAGAAGTGCCGTGCACTTGACCTTTACGCTCAGTACGCTATGGCAGCAGCCATTCAGGCTATTGCGGATTCAAATATCGAGAACTGCGAAAACATCAATAAGGACCGTGTAGGTGTAATCATCGCAGCAGGTATCGGTGGTCTTCACACATTTGAAGAAGAAGCCGGTAACTATGCTCTTCACGCTGATAAGGGTCCTAAATACAGTCCTTTCTTCATTCCTAAGATGATTGCGGACATAGCATCAGGTCACGTATCAATGCAGTACGGTTATCATGGACCTAACTTTGGTGTTGTATCAGCATGTGCATCTTCGAACAATGCTATCATTGACGCATTTAACTTAATTCGTCTTGGTAAGGCTGATGCAATCGTTACCGGTGGTGCTGAAGCGGCAGTTTATCCTGCAGGTGTAGGCGGCTTTAATGCTATGCACGCTTTGTCAACACGTAATGACAGTCCGCAGACGGCATCACGTCCATTCAGCAAGTCACGCGATGGATTCGTGATAGGTGAGGGTTCTGTAATTCTTGTTCTTGAGGAACTTGAACATGCTCTTGCTCGCGGTGCGAAGATTTACGCTGAAGTAGCCGGTGGAGGTATGTCGGCTGATGCTTATCACATCACTGCTACTCACCCTGAAGGTCTCGGTGCAAAGCTCGCTATGCGTAATGCACTTGAAGATGCGGGAATGACAACTTCGGATATTGACTATATCAATGCTCACGGTACTTCTACTCCGGTGGGTGATATTTCTGAAGTAAAGGCAATAGTTGACGTGTTCGGTGAAGACGCTTATAAGCTTAATATAAGTTCTACAAAGTCTATGACCGGTCACCTTCTTGGAGCAACAGGTGCGCTTGAGGCATTATTCAGCGTTAAGTCTGTCCAAGAGGATATTGTGCCGCCGACAATTAACCATGACCCTGAGGATAAAGATGAAAATCTTGATTATAACCTCAACTTTACTTTTGGTAAGGCTCAGAAACGTACAGTGAGAGCGGCGTTATCAAATTCATTCGGTTTCGGTGGTCATAATGCTACTATTATCGTAAAGAAATTCGTTAAATAAAGTCATAACGGATATTGTATTAAGTATCGGGCAGCGAATTAATGTTAAATTCGTTGCCTGATTTTTTGTTGTTATTATTTAATGATATACTTTTGCCTTAAATTAATGTTTTTGTGATGACTAAGATGTGTAAATTACGGGCTTTGACGATGCTGATGTTTGTCTTTTCTTTCTGCAGTGTTTTTGCTGATGATGCGGACGATAATATCTATTTGCGTATGATAGATGATGCGGAGATTGCTATTAAGAAGCAGAATTTCGAGAAGGCGGAGCAGTTGCTTACCGATGCTATAAGTTTTCAGCCTGATAATCCTAATAATGCTTTGTTGATGTCGAACTTGGGTATGGTTCGGTTTTATATGAATAATGATTCGTCGGCTATTATTACTTTAAATCAGGCTCATAAGATGGCGCCTTCATCGGTGACTATTTTGCTTAACCGTGCTCGTGTACTTTCGGCTACGGGTGATATTAAGAGTGCTGTGGAGGATTATAATCGTGTGACGGAACTTGATTCTACTGTTGTTATGCCGTATTTGTTCCGCGGGTTGCTTTATCTGAGTAATGGGGATTTGCAGGGGGCATACGCTCAGTTTGTGAATATCACGAAGTATTCTCCATCGTCTTACGATGAGGCTCTTGCCTTTGCGAATTATTATATGTGTCAGCAGAAGTATGCTGAGGCGAAGCCGTATTATAATACTCTTCTTAAAACTGAGAAGACTGCGGAGAACTATGCTGCGCATGCTTTGTGCTGCATTTTTACTGATGACTTGGACTTTGCTTCTGATGATATTTCGGCGGGTTTGGAGCAGAATCCTATGTACGGTGAACTGTATTTGTGTCGTGCTTTGCTTTATAAGCGTCGTTATCTGAATGATGATGCAAAAAAAGATGCATCTAAGGCGAAGGAACTCGGGGTAGATGCATCTGTTGTGGATTCTATGCTTGGAGAGTAATATCCTGTCACCGCATGGCGCACTTCGTGCTTACCCTGAGTTACTTACGGCTGAAAGTCTCCGACTTTCTTTGATGGCGAAACTTCTTCAGTATCAGGAGAGACCGCACACTTTCCGACTTTCCTTGATGGTGTTGTCTGTCCCACTGTCCCGCGATAGATGCCCGGACACTCGGGACACTGTCCCATATACTTAACCTGAGACGTACCTTCTGATGGCGCACAGCGTGCTTATACGGAGGCTATTGCTGCACTGTGGCGTCGCCCATTTCCGCTATTGCTCCGTTTACGGGGTTGAGTATTACGTATAGCGGTTCTTTTTTGTCGGTAAATGAATTTGGGTTCAGCCCGTAGGTGATTCCGAACTGTGAAGTTTCGAACTGACTGTTGAATATTACATCGTTGTCGCAGACCAGTGTAACTTCTATTTTGCCGGGGATACGGTACGCAAATCCGTTTTTAGGGAATGGGAGTGTGTTGCCTTTTTCGTTTACGGGCATTTCACCTTTTTGAATTACTTTTACGGTTATGGTCATCGGTGCTCCTGAGAGGTCGTCTTTGTCAACGACACCTTCAGCGGCGGATATTCTTGTGAGGAGTTCGTCGGTTACTTCTTCATCGGGGGTGTATGTGATTGTTTTGACGTCCGTAGATACCTGTGTAGTGCCTGCGAACATTGCTGTGAGTGCTGCTTCCTGCGCATTGATGTTGTCGAGCACTATTTGGAGTGCGTTTCCGTCAGGCGGCATGGATTCGCTTTGTCCTGTGAGCAGGTCCGTGCGGTACTGTCGGAGGGAGTAAATTTGCGCTGCGGCGAGTTCTGCTTTCTTTGCGGTGGATTGGCTTTGGAGCATTTCTTCCGAAATTACTTGTTTTGCAGCATCAGTCTGTAGTGGAGTGGGTTCCGCTTGTTGAGCTGCGGGGAGTGTCGGGTTGTCGTTTTTTAGAGTTTTCTCAGTGTTTACTGCGAGCGGAAGGTTTTCGCTGTTGATGAGGAGGTACGGTGAGTTGCCGGGCTTGAAAGTGACTACGTATCTTTCTTCCGGGTCGGCAATGCCTCTTGGTGTGACGTAAACGTTTTTGATGACAGTCTTTACGGAGCGTTTGTCGATAGGGTTGTTCTCGTTGAGGTATTTTTTTGCATATTTGTAGAACTCTCCGGGTTCTTTGACTGTAGTTTCGGTCTCAATAGTGATATCCAGCACTGTTTTAGGGAGTGAATACACTATTCCGTACTCGTTAGCCTTAGTGGCAGTGAGTTTTTGAGTAGTCTGTGCATTAGCGCCCATTATTGTCAGAGCAGAGGCTAATATGATGAAAATTCGTTTCATTACAGTATATGTACAGATTGTTTTATAAGTTTCGTAAATAGTTTTTAATCACTTTGGCGGTGTTTTCAGCGATGTCAGAGGCGTTAACGCCGTACGAGCCGTAAGTCTCTTCCGCCATTTGTCCTGCTGCACCGTGGATAAATACGGCTAATATGCAGGCTTTTATCGGGTTATAGCCTTGCGCTATGAAGGAAGTTATGATACCTGTCAATACGTCTCCTGAGCCTGCTGTTGCCATAGCGGGTGTTCCTGTAGGGTTGAAGAAAACTTTGCCGTCGTACGTTATTACTGCGGTGTGATGTCCTTTGAGCACTATTATAGTCCTTGTCTTGACAGCGGCTTCAATGGCTTTGAGGAGTCTGTTGCGGTCAGAGTTTTGTTCACCGAACAGTCGGTCGAATTCAGCCTTGTGAGGTGTGAGAATAGAGTGGTTCGGGATAAAGTTCAGGAGTCTTGGTCGTCTGGCAATGCAGTTAAGTGCATCGGCATCTAAGATAACGGGTGCTTGACGTTTGTTCAGAAAAGCTTCGAGTGCTTCAATGGTTCTGTCGTTCGTTCCTATGCCCGGACCTATTGCTACAGCGTCGTAGTCTGTGCGCAGGCTGATGTCGTTGATGATGATGTCGTCGCGAGAAGGGGCAAAGAGTGCTTCGGGCGCGGATATTTGCAGGATATTAAATCCGCATCTCGGGCTTTGTATAGTGAGTTTGCCGATACCTGAGCGAAGTGCGCCTTTTGCGGCGAGTACTGATGCTCCCATCATTCCGTATTGTCCTGTGACGATAATTCCCGAGCCGAAGTCTGCTTTAGAGGCAGTGTTTTTTCTTCGGATAAGTGATTTGGAGATATCTTCGGGCTCAACGTAATAGAATTTGGCGTTATCGTCTTCGTTGTCGAGTTCTAAAAGTCCTATGTCCATTACTTTTACTTCTCCTACCACTTCAGCGGTTTCGTCAAGGAAGAATGTTGGAAAGGCGCCGTGAACAGCCAGTGTGAGGCTTGCTTTGATTGTTGCGCTGTTGATTATGGTTCCGTCAATATCTCCGGGGAGACCTGAAGGGTTTTCAATGGAGATAATAGTAGCGCCGGAATTGTTGATGATGTGTACGAGGTCTTTGAGTCCGCCTTGTATAGGTCCGTTAAGTTCCGGTCCGAAGAGTCCGTCGATAATCAAGTGATTTTTTTTGATAGACGGGAGGATAATGTTTTTGATGTATTCGATAACTTTTACTCCATCGTCTTCGTGTGATTTCAGTTCGTCTCTGAAAGCGACGCCTTCGGGACATAGTTGGTCACCTCCTCTGTTGACTATATAAACTTCCGGCTTAAATCCGCGGTCGTAAAGGATAATGGCTGTAGCGAGTGCTTCAGCTCCTTTTCTGCCCGGTCCTGCGAATACGATTAGCGGCTTTGGGTGTTTCCATTTATCAATTATTTCGAAAGACACGTTATCAGCGACTCTGACGAGCAGGTCTTCTTGTGTGACGCCTGTGTCAAAAGTTTTTTGATATATTTCAGCCATTTGCCGAGTGTTGTATATTTTCATTGCTGTATCTCCGTTTTTTTTGTTATCAATTACAAAGTTAATGCTTATTTTTAAATTATGTGTAAGATTTGATATGGAAAAAGGACTGTAAATGTGCGGCTCTTTCATTTAAAGTAGAAGAATTATATGTAAAGACTATATCTTCAGGGACTTTGACAGGCTGCACTTTCTCTGCGATTCTTTGTTGCGGCTGAAGATGGTGTTACTCTCTGTCCCACGATAGACGCCGAGACACTTGGGACACTGTCCCATATATTTCATCTGTAATACTGTAACAGGTGTAACATTGTCACAGGCAGTCAGAGATGTTACACTCTGTCCCACTTGTCTCACCTGTCTCATAACACCGATGGGACGGGACAAATGTAAATTATGGTTAAAATACAATATTGAGTGTTGACAACGGCTATGTCAATGTTGTACATTTGCAATGTCAAATATTAATATTTACTTCCTCCCGTAATGGTATATATATTATATATATAGTAGTATAGGAGTAGGGTAAGTATATAAAATTTTTAACAAAATATTTATCTTAATTTACTATGACATTGGAAGATATGTGTAAAAACAAGTTCAGAGAACTTGTTGAGAATGGTGAAAACCATTCTGTGACGGAAGAGATTCCGTCAATATTGACTGTCAAGACAGCCAATGAGTGTATCAGTGATGCAATGAAGGTAAGTTTACCACAGCAGTTATGGTCATCACTGTGGTACGAAGGAGAACTGTGTTGTCTGTTTGCTGACAGTAACGTAGGTAAGAGCATCTATGCAGTGCAAATGGCAAATGAAATTGCCAAGACACACAGTGTGATTTACTTTGACTTTGAATTGTCAGAGAAGCAATTTCAGATGCGTTACACTGATGATAAGGGTGTAGGCTACGTTTTCCCTGATAATCTTCACAGAGCGGAAGTAAATCCTGATAATATCAGTAGTGAAAACTTTGAGGAAGATATTCTCAATGCTATCATTGATGCTATGGCAAAGTATTCAGCGAATGTACTGATCATTGATAATATCACTTTCCTTAATGCACTGACGGAGCATGCAGATGCAGCAAGCCGATTGATGATTGCGCTATGTCAGATTAAGCGTAATTACGGAGTGTCAATCCTGATACTTGCTCACACTCCGAAGCGATTACTTTCGTCTCCTATCACTCAGAATGACCTTGCCGGAAGTAAACGACTTTTTAACTTCTTTGACTCCGTGTTTGCAATCGGCAAGAGTGCCATTGGAGAGGAAATACGCTATATCAAGCAACTTAAATCCCGTTCATCTTCAATAGATTACGGTGCAAACAGCGTGATAACGGCACAGATTGTCAAGGAAGGAGCATACTTGTGTCTGAGTCATCAGGATATGACAACGGAAAGTGCTCATCTGTCTGAAAAGAAGTCTGAAAACGATGACTTGAAGGAGGAGGCTCTCCGACTTGTCAATGAAGAGCATTTGTCAATAAGGAAGGCGGCAGAGCAACTCGGAGTATCAAAATCAACTGTTGGCAGATGGGTTAATAATTAAATCAGTCCTTGTCTCGTTTGTCCCACGAGACAGACGTGAGACAGTGGGACAATGGGACAAGTTTTA
>JALEMF010000059.1 GCA_022768005.1 Bacteroidales bacterium
AAGGGATATACCCTTCTTTTTCTATAGATGTGTTACTGTCTTTGGTTAGGCAGCGGCATCTGCCCGCCACGGACAATCCCCCTTGGGCCGTAATTTGTAAGTTCTGAGATGGATATGGAGTATATACGGTGTACTTACTTGGGTTGCTCCATATCCTTCTTTTTTAACTTGAAAAAATTTTACAACTATGAATTATATATCAGACATTCTTTTTATGATTTCCACCGGATTGCTTATTCCGGTTGTCGTATTGCTCATTTTCTTTTTCCTCAGAGCATTACTCTTCGTGATTAATTTCTTTGCGCAGTTCCAGTCTGCCGCCAAGACGTCTGCTACGCTCAGTAAGGAACTTGATAATCTTACCGTAGAAAATTTTGCTTCTCTTCAGGAGCGTTTGCCTAAGAAAAGTAAGGCTCTCGCTATTATTTATCTTAACAAACTTATTGATGCAAAAGGCAGTGAGGCTAAGCGTGAAAAGATTCTTAATGAATACGAGATTGCTGTTTCTGCGGATATTTCCACTTCCAAGACACTGTCAAAGATGGGTCCGATGTTGGGACTTATGGGTACGCTTATCCCCATGGGACCTGCGCTTGTAGGACTTTCAACGGGTGATATTTCCACTATGGCGTACAATATGCAAGTGGCTTTCGCTACAACTGTCGTTGGTCTTTTTGCTGCTGCTATCGGCTTTATTACTCAGCAGACAAAGCAACGATGGTACAAGCGAAACCTTTCTTCCCTTGAATTTGTGTCACAGTTTATTTCAGAAAATTTCGGTAAATAATGAGACGTCGCAGATTTACTCTTGATGATGAGGATTACGACCCGATGAGTGTGGTCAGTAACCTTTTCGATGTGGCAATGGTGTTTGCTGTAGCACTTATGGTGGCACTCGTCACGCGATACAATATGACTGAAATGCTTAGTAAGGAGGATTTTACTATGGTAAAGAATCCGGGTAAGGACGATATGGAAATTATTACTAAGGAGGGTGAGAAAATTTCGAGATATACTCCCTCTGAAGAGCAAAATACTTCCAATTCAAGGCTTGGTAAAAAAGTGGGTATCGCATACGAACTGGAAAATGGTGAAATTATCTATGTACCGGAATAATTCTTTTAAATACTTTTGACTTCTTAGATTTTACATTTATAAATCTTGATAATCAGCAGGTTATGACTATTGTGTCATCTCCTGCTGAATTTTTTTGAAATAAGTTGCTTAAAAATTTGGAAATAAGTTGAAATGATTATAATTTTGCAATGAAATTAAAACGGTAATTAATTTGAATAACGTAGAAATACTTAATAAGGCATTGGATATTTTGAAATCCGCCGGTCTGAGACAGTCGCCGCAGAGGTCTGCTGTCTTGGCGTACCTTATGACTCATGCCACTCATCCTTCCGCTGAAGTGATATATCAGGAGTTGAGCCCGTATTACCCTACAATGTCGTTGACTACCGTTTACAATACTCTTAAAGCATTGACCGAGGCAGGTACTATCTACACGCTGAAAATAGAGAGGGATAATGCTCACTTTGATTATCCGCATTACCCTCATTCCCATTTTCGCTGTCGCTGCTGTGGAGAAATCTTTGATGTCCCGCTTGACGAAAATGTTTTAGACAAGATTGACAAGAACAAATATCACGTTGAAAGCGTTGAAATATATTATCAGGGACTTTGTGATAATTGCTTTTTAAAACAAAATAATTAATGATACAATAATCTAATCTTCTACATGTTTATGGAACTTAAAGGCTCAAAAACTGAAAAAAATCTGCAAGCCGCTTTCGCAGGCGAATCTATGGCTCGCAACAAATACACTTACTACGCTTCTAAAGCTAAAAAAGACGGGTTCGTTCAAATCGCTGACATCTTCGAGGAAACCGCTGCTAATGAGAAGGAACACGCTAAAATCTGGTTCAAACTTCTCCACGATGGCGAAGTGCCTGCTACTGCCGTAAACTTGGCTGATGCTGCTGACGGTGAAAAATACGAATGGACTGATATGTACGCTACTTTCGCTAAGGAAGCTCGCGAAGAAGGTTTTACTCGCATTGCAAACCTTTTTGAAATGGTTGGTAAAATTGAAAAAGAACACGAAGAACGTTATCGTCGTCTTCTTGATAACGTAAACGGTGAACTCGTTTTCTCTCGTGATGGTGATGTGGTGTGGGTTTGCTCTAACTGCGGTCATATCCACGTTGGTAAGAAAGCTCCGCTCAAATGCCCGGTTTGCGATCACCCGCAATCTTACTTCCACATCCGTGCTGAAAATTATTAATCTCGCACAAATCAAAAACTATATATGACTCGGGGGCTGTGCCGACTTCGGTACAGCTCTCTTTTCTTATAATGCAATTATTGCTGATGAAGATGTTGACATAAGAGTCCGTAGGATATGTGCGGTCAGTAAAAAAATCAGAATACTTGCTTCGCATCTCGGTGCGGTCAGTGGTAGATGCTGATTAATGTAGCCTTACAAAAAGAACTGTGCCACAACGATGTTGCAACACAGTTCTTATCTTTTTTTAGTAAAAGTCCTTTTTATTACAATTCAGGAGGCACT
>JALEMF010000095.1 GCA_022768005.1 Bacteroidales bacterium
CCATCATCACCCATACGTTCAAGATAAGGCACAAGTATCTCATCAGCATAACGAGCCGGATTAGTGCGGCATTTATTCAATTCCACAATCACATCTTTTTCTAAATCAGAAAGATATGCACAAGAACGCACACACTCAAAAATTGAATCCGGCCAATCGGAATGATTCTCTTCCGACTCCATTTCTACAGATTCTACAGAACCGGAATAATAATCAGAAAAGTCCAGAACACACATATATCTATATTTTTTATGAGTGCCGAAAGCCACTCCGACATAATAATAGTCCCTAAAAGTATTTTCACGATGTCCGCGAGATGGAACTCCATCATCAACAATTAGTTGACGTATGATGTCAAATCCTTTGTTTTCACCGTAGCTTATATTCTCTCCAATGCCAATGTAAGACAAACCGGAATTACGTCGCATGACTCTATCAGCCATCGAACTTCCATCTGAACTATCATGACCTGTTAAACCTTTAGGACCTTGATCCGCACAATGATCCGCAGCAGCCAAAGATAAATCCTGATTAGGCAAAAGCATCGGTAAAGGCTTCTGACTTTTAAGAGCATTTATTGCCTCTTGAACCGCACTACGTCCTTCTTTAGTTATAATATTCCTGCCATTGGAATCAACATACTTGCCATCATCACCCATACGTTCAAGAAAAGGCACAAGTACCTCATCAGCATAACGAGAAGGATTAGTGCGGCATTTATTCAATTCAATGACCACCTCTCTCTCCAAATCAGAAAGATAAGAACAATTCCGAACCACTTCAAATATTGAATCCGGCCAATCGGAATGATTCTCTTCCGATTCCATTTCTACAGAACCGGAAGAATAATCAGAAAAATCATTTGCATAAACAGCCTGATGTGCACAGCAAGACTTAATGCAAACAAATAGCATAAACGCTGACACAACAGCAATTACCACAATACGTAAAGGTTTCATAGATTAAGTATTTAAATTATAGTTTTAATAAGTTCTTCTTTCAGTAACTACCTATATATCCAATAGCATCTGCAAATGTAAACTGAACTGTTTAGAAAATGCTGAAAACTTTTCAGCTTATTTGCGAATTAACACCGCACGGAATACGTTATGTAGTATTACATTCCAAGCCTCTTGGCTAAATGAAGATTGGAAGATTTCTCTTAGTTGCTGTTTGCTATATAGTTGTGCCATAATCAAATGAATGTTTCTGAAATAATAATTGAAGGAGTGCCTATTATTGTTTCATCGGAGTTTGAATTTGAATCATTATGGTATTCCTCAACAAATTCTCCTATTCGTTGCTGAAAAATATACGTATCCTGCTTAATCTTTAAGCGGTCTTGTATTCAATACCTTTTAATTTATCAAATAAGGTATTACCGATTTCATTATTAAAAAATTTTGTACTCATAAAAAATGTTTTTGATATTGATAAATAATAACAGTTCTTAATTATCTTTTATTATAATTTGTGACAACTGCAAAGTTACAAATACATATCAAATTATGAATACAAATAAAAGTTGTTCTTTAACACATATAATCGACTAATTCACATATATGTAATTTAGTATAATAAATATGTTCAAAACACCTTTCACTTCACTTTCTCCACAGCATCTTGCACAACGAGTCCTGCGAGGGTGAAGCCGAAGATGGCTGTGGTGTGGGAGAGTGTGCCGTTGATTTGGGCTTTTAGTCCGTTCATATTTATGGAATCAAGGTCATGTACGTCTATTTTGCCGTCAAGGGCGTGCTGTGCCGGCTGTTCTCCACGGTTTCGGAATATCTCGGGAGAATAGACGCATTTGAATTTATGCTTGGGAAACGTTTTGGCAGATTTGAATTTTCGGCGTAATGCTGCTGCTAAGGGACAACCTTGCACTTTCCAAAATTCCGCTACACTGATTTTCTGTGCATCAAGTTTGAGGGCTGCTCCCATTGAAGAAAACAGTTTTGCTTTGCTTGATGTTGCATTAAGGATAAGCAGTGCTTTATCTTTAAGCGAATCTATGGCATCTATGACGTAATCATAAGTATTAAGGTCAAATTGTGATGCTGTCTCCGCGGTATAAAATTGGCGAACTGCAGTAATTTCCGCTTCGGGATTAATGTCAAGGAGTCTGCTGCGCATGACGTCAACTTTCACTTGCCCCACTGTGGAAGAAAGGGCGGGCAGTTGACGATTAATATTTGTGATATCTACTCTGTCCGTATCTACGAGTGTTATGTTTCTGATACCGGAACGGACGAGGCTTTCAGCACACCAGCTGCCAACACCTCCGAGTCCGAATATTATAATTCGCATTGATAAAAGACTATCAAAAATCTTATCACCAAGCATAAGTTTTGCTCTGTCAAATCTTGCGTCCATAATAAAAAGCAAGGTCGGCAGCGAATATTACTGTCGACCTTGATGTCTAACTTAAAAAAACTTTTTGATAATGAAAAGTATTATTTCGTTTCTTCGATAGTAACGGCTCTGTCAAGTGCAACGTATTTTTCACCGAGGTCACAAAGGTTACCTGCATTAATGGTAACATCAAGTTGTGATTCAGGAACGCCCATCTTAACGAGTTGTTTCTTAACACCGTTTACACGGTTGTGACGAAGACGAGTATTGATTTTGTCGTTACCTGTATAGTTATCAGCCCAACCTGTAATAACGTAGCGTTTATCAGGGTTATCTTTCATAACTTGTGCGCAAGCTTCAATGACATTAATATCTTTGCGAGTAAGTTTGTAGATATTGATTGGGTAATAAATAGTAGCGAGTGGAGCCGGCTCTTCAACAATTTCCGGTTGAGGACATTTTTCGCAGCAGTGTGCGAGTTGGTCTTCAAGGTCAGCAATTTTTTCGTTTGCTGCAGCGAGTTGAGCACGGATAGGGTCACAGTTTTCAGGTTCAGGACAAACAGGCACTACAGGTGGGTACCATTCGCGACGTTTGAAGAGATAAGTAACACCTACGTAAGCTTGCAAGTCGTGAGAAGTTTTGTTCCATCTCAAATCCGGTTCGTCACGGTGGTTATCAATACCGCTGTAACGGATATCAAGATTCAACTGAACTTGTTCTGTGATACGGAATGAGTTCATGATACCAAGACGGAATGTCAATATACGGTCTTGCATGTTGACGTAACCGCCGCTGGTGTAAGAACCTTCTTGTCCGTAAGTAGAACGTGCGTATGACCAGTAGCCACCTGCACCGGCGTATGCTACGAGGCTGTACTTACGTCCCGGAACGTATCCGCGAATCATATTTGTGATGTTGAACATAACATCAAACACAGGACCTACGTGATTGAATTGCTGTTTGTAATAACCATTAACTGTAGGATTGTTCCAATCAACGCCGGGAGCGTCTGCGATGCTTGAAAGACCTTTAACTTGAAGCCAATCAACACCGATACGTGCTGCAATTAATGGTGAGAACCACTTACCTACATAAATGCCGGCAGCGGGGTCAAAACGGTCTGTCCAACTACGGTGTTGGTCACCGGGTGAAAAATACATGTTACCACCAATTTCACCGGTTACAAACCAGTTATCCTTGAAACGGTTAAATAGATAGCCCTGTGAAGGATCCTCCACATAAACTATTTCGTTTGATTTTTCTTGAGCATTAATTGACAATATTGATGCTCCAAGAAGGGCTAAAAGAATAAACTTTTTCATAGCTCAAATAATTAATCATATTTTGCGCGTAAAATTACAATTTTTTCTTCAAATATGAGCAAAAAAATTTACTTTTTTTTGCATTTTGCTATTTAAGGAATTTTTTAACTTCTGATAAGATGTTTTGAGTAGTGAAACCGAACTTTTCGTCAAGGATTTTATAAGGAGCGGAAGCACCGAAGTGATCCAAGCCGAATACTTTACCTTTAGGTCCTACTACGCTGCGAAGTGTAGAAGGCAGTCCGGCTGTAAGTCCGAATACAGGACCGTTTACAGGGATTACGCTGTCACGGTATTCTTTATCTTGTTCGTTAAACAAGCCGATTGACGGAAGTGATACCACACGGCATTTAACATCCTCTTTTTCAAGAAGTTCTGCCACTTCGCAGAGCAAAGATACTTCAGAACCGTTTGCAACGAGAGTAACTTTAGGGAATGGAGTGTCAATAACTACGTAGCCACCACGCATTGCGCCTTCCGCTTCAAGGAGACGATTCCCGGTAACTGCAGGAAGATCTTTGATATCTTGACGTGAAAGGATAAGAGCTGTAGGAGTCTTGGTGTTTTCGAGTGCCATCTTCCATGCGATAGAAGTTTCAGCAGCATCAGCAGGACGAAGGACAAGTACTGATGGACGACCTGAGAAGTTTCTAAGCTCTTCCATTAAGCGGATTTGTGCTTCTTGCTCTACAGGTTCATGAGTAGGACCGTCTTCACCTACACGGAATGCATCGTGTGTCCAAATGTATTTCACAGGAAGTTCCATAAGCGCTGCAAGACGAACAGCAGGCTTCATGTAGTCGCTGAATACGAAGAATGTACCGCAAGCGCAGATAACACCGCCATGGAGTGCAATACCGTTCATCACTGCAGCCATTGTCAATTCAGATACACCGGAATGTAAGAATGCACCACTGAAATCACCCGGCTTGAACGGAGTGGTCTTTTTCAAGAAACCGTCAGTTTTGTCGGAATTAGCAAGGTCAGCACTTGAAACAATCATATTTTTAACTTCAACTGCAAATGTGCCGAGTACGTCTGCAGATGCTTGACGAGTTGAAGTGTTTGCTTTATGCGCGATAGTAGAATAGTCAATTTCAGGTAATTTACCTTCAATAAAGTCTTTAAGTTGCTGTGCGAGTTCAGGATTAGCCTTAGCCCATTCAGCTTGTTCAGATTTACGAGCAGCAACGATTTTACGCAATTCGTCTGCACGGTCAGCGTATAGTTTCTGTACTTCAGGACGGATTACCCAAGGATTTTCAGGATCACCACCAAGGTGACGAACTGTAGCAGCATAGTCTGCACCTGACTTACTGATAGGTTGTCCGTGAGTGCTGCATTTACCTTCAAACGGTTGTCCGTCTGCTGTCAGGCAGCCACGTCCCATAACTGTATGACCTATAATAATAGTAGGACGCTTTTTTTCTTCCAGAGCTTTAGTCAAAGCGTTTGCCAAGGCTTCAGGGTCAGTACCGTCAACAACTAATACGTTCCAATGCCAAGCACGGTATTTTTCAGCAACATCTTCATTTGACACAGCATCAACGTCTGTAGAAAGCTGTACATTGTTGCTGTCGTAGAACATAATCAAGTTGTTAAGTCCGAGGTAACCGGCAAGACGACCGGCACCTTGTGAAATTTCTTCCTGTACACCGCCATCTGAAATAAATGCATACGTCTTGTGAGCAAAAACTTCACCGAAACGTGCTGCGATAAATCTTTCTGCGATAGCGCAACCTACAGCCATTGTGTGACCTTGACCGAGAGGACCTGAAGTGTTTTCAACACCGCGTTCCGGCTCACATTCCGGGTGCCCCGGTGTAACGCTTCCCCACTGGCGGAATTGCTGAAGTTCTTCAAGAGTGTATTTACCTGTCAATGCCAATACGCTGTAAAGCATCGGAGACATGTGTCCCGGATCCAAGAAGAAACGGTCACGAGAGAACCATTTGCCATCATCAGGGTCATTAACTATAAATGATGAGAATAACACATTCACAAAATCGGCACCGCCCATTGCACCACCAGGGTGACCGGACTTAGCCTTTTCCACCATTGACGCAGCGAGTACACGAATATTGTTTGCACCGCTATTAATAACGTTTAAGTCTTCAAGCATAATTATAGAGTTGTTAATATTTACGTTAGGATTGTCTTAAAACTAATTTGCGAAGTTAATAATATTTTTTCACATCTACAAAACTATTCCGGCTTTTCAAACTGTGCTTTGTACTCAGTAGGCGTAAGTCCGGTAATTTTACGAAAATGCTTATGAAAGTTACTTTTATCAGCCACGCCTACAAGTTCATATACATTTGCCGTGGATATATTTTCTTCTCGTAGCAGCCTTTTTGCCTCTTCCATTCTTAATGCAAGGCGCCACGAACGGAAGTTTGTGTTCAATTTATTAGTAAAATACCAAGCTAAAGCCCTTCGCGTAGTACCGAGATCTTCAGCTAATTTTTCAGGTAGAATATCTTTTTCAGTATATTTTTTGCCTGCGACCCAACAGTCTAACTTTGATTCCAATTCTAATATCTGCTTTTCATTCAATAATGGTTTTTCTTCAATGCTTGCTTTATAAACGTACTTGATTAAAGTATCAAAATCTATTCTGTAATTGATAAGACTAATTGAAAAATATACATAGTACAACGTATAAACCACACAGAACAAATAGTCCAGCAAAATACCGGCAGGAAGGATCACTACTACAAGATTAACTATTCCGATACATAATGCCGTGACAAAAAAGTTTCGCACCCAAGTTAATTTTTGACGTTGCAAATCATCATCTACAGAATCCGATGAACGATGATAGTACCTTAAGAAACTTTGTGAATACTGTACTAACTTATATATGTATATACACACTATTCCCCAAAAGGCTATCTTGTAAAGTAGCATATTGCCAAATGTCAATAATGATACAAGGACTACGCCCTGAATGGCTATCCGCATGGCATTCAATCCTATTCTTGAAATAGTTGCAGCACCTGGCGCCACAAGGACCATACATGTAGCAGTAAAAAGTAACGCTTGGAAAGAACCTATAATCAATGATAGTGCCGTTGACAACTCCGACGTATCCACTGAGGCGTTAGTGATACCATGATATAAATTTGAGGCACTTAGCAAAATATACGATATGGCAAGAATAATCCGCATTTTTCTGAATTGCGACCATTCTTCTTCCTTCTGCACGTGAATAAGCATAAATAATATGCCCATCGCTGCGATAACGGAACCTGAAATAAGTTCTATATGATTAATATCCAACTCCATAGCCTCACTAAATATTAATTAAATCAAACGGACATGAATCTATTAACGGCTGAGCATCAAACGTTATCGGTTTCCACTTTCTGCATTGCTCAATCAGATTGTCTACTGACGTATTTTCGTCAATATATATCGGTTTATTCATTTCTCTTGACACAGACATATAATAATCATTGTACTTAAAATCACCTCCTGCAGCACAATCGGAAAATGCAACTCTCACATTAGGTACTCCGTATGCATCAGACACTATCAATCCATGCAACGAACTTGATGCAATACATTCACAACTGCATATATCTTCTATCACACGCCTCCAATCATTACCGTAATCCATCATATTGATAAATTTAACGTCATCAGACTGTGATAAAAGTGATTTCAGATTAGGATTATTAATATCCGGGACAATAGGCACAATGCCGAGTTTATACTTTATCTTTCTTTCTGCTTTCACTATCCGCGGTAATAGCAATGCCGGGTCACCATACACTTCCGGACATTCAACACCACGTTCAAGCAGATACTTACGCGATAGCGGTCCACGGACCGCACATACTCGTGCAGGTTTTTCTTTCAGAACGGAATCACCGCAAAGAACTCCGCTACCCCACACCACCGTACGACTATCGCAAAATCCGTCTATAACAGAACCGATACATGTATAGTTAGGTTCACCTTCATGAATAGTGCAACGGAAAATACTGCTGTAATTAAAAATAATACGACGTGTAATAAGTGACAATACATAATAATTAATGTCATCACCCCAATTATTCCGTATCACATTCGTTCCACAATGTCTGAACCAACCGTTCACAACAAGGCGCAATGACCTGCCGGTAAATAAAAATTCACTCGTATTCCTCAATTTATATATTACGGGGCGTAATAATAAATTATAAGCCGTCTTAATTTTCCTTAGCAGTATTGACATACACTATACGTGACTTTTCATCTGTGTTAGTGAGACCTTTTCTTTTCATCTCATGGTAGAATTTTTTTTCCGCCACAAGACGTTCATAATTTTCTTTATTCCTGTATTTAATAACCTTTGCAGGTACTCCGCCGACGATAGCCAACGGAGGAACATCCTTCGTTACACAAGCACAGGCTCCGATTATAGCACCATCACCAACCGTTACACCCGGCATTATAGTAACATCTGCTCCAATCCACACATTTTCTCCTATCACTACATCGCTCACATAATAAGTCTCATCGAACGGCAACATATTTCCTTCATATCTATGATTAGACGTATGGACCTTAAATCTCGGACCTGCACCTGAATTATTACCGATAATTAATTTTCCGCGTAAAGATAGCCACGAATCCGGAGCTATATGGTTGTTTCCCTTAAGAATTAAATTATCCCAATTAGAACATATTGCAGGAAACTCAACTCCAAGTGCAGACCATTTTTTCACCAACGCATTATATGCCAATTTATTTTTTATTACTTTGAATATATTCAGAATTAACATCTTCTTATACTTTTAATTTTCTGTTTTAAATACAATAACGTTTTTTTTCTTTCCTCGACCGTTAATCCAAGATACATAGTACATAGCGCAGTTGATAGACTACCGGCAGTAAGCATAAGCAACAATCGTAATACACCAGACGGCAAATAAAGGTATATTAATGTTGGCATCACTAATGCCGGAATCGTTACTATTATAGATTTTAATACAACGGTTCTCAGATACATCATCGGTGAAAAACCGGCTTTTCGTTTTAGAAAATCAATTCTAATAATAATCATCGGTAATAACACCAATAATGACACAACATACATAGACTCTACTTTACAGCCTAATTTATACAACACATACGTTCCTATAAACATAAAGCAGGATATAAGACTTGCTTTAACTGAGTAACTTCCGATATTTCCTACTGCAAAACAACCGGTCATTAAAGTATTGCCATACATATAAGCGAGCGACAGTATCAAAGATAATCTCACAAACATTATAGCTTCTTCAGGATATACACCGAGCCATAAGTCCAGGATTGTTAGCGCCTCAAAAAATACCGGAATGGCGAAAAAAAACATCAAAAAATACGAAAATTTTGCTCCTCGACATATTAGAGTAAACATTCCGTCATTATCTCCGGACGCATATAATTTTGTTATCTGAGGTGACATTGCCGCAATAAAATTACCTACAAACTGATTTACCGTACCTTCCACTTGCAACGCAATAGAACGTGCAGCATTAAATATCACACCGAAAAATATATTTATAAGTAACTCTATACCCTGCTTGTTAAACGTATATACAATACGATTAAGCGCAGTCCACCCCGCAAAGCCGAAAAGTTCCTTAAAGGCAGACTTATCTATTACGAAATGATATACACACTCGCTGTATTTCTTACGACAGTAAATGTTATAAATAATCCGGATTATTACTGCCACGCATAATTGAAGTATCGCATACAAAATCAATTTATCAACGTCGCCGAGCATAAGCATAAAGACTACCCCTAATTTCAGCACCGCCTCCAAGATACTCATGTACGCAAATACTTTCATATTTTCGTGAGCCACTATCACCGCTGTGTAAGGACAAACCTGGATATTTACAGCCATCGCCATCAGAGAACAACACATCACCCACCCGGCTGCTTCAAGTCGCTCGGCAGGTATAGTCAGCTTTGTATTAAGAAACCATAGTCCCAACGTAAGACCGAGAACAAGAACCAATACGCCGAGAATAAAAAGCACATTTACGGAACTGCAAAATATCCTGTTAAGTTTTTCCTTATTTCCCTTGCCAAGTTCAAATGTCACAAAACGTCCTATTGCTGAAATAAAGGAATTTGTCACCATTGAAAACATTCCAACTGCTCCGGAAACCGCACCTACAATACCATAATCAGCTACACCGAGTGTCTGAAGAATTACCCTCGATATGTAAAGCGAAATCAATAGTAGAATAAGACTGCGCAAATAAAGCACAATCGTATTCTTGGCAATCCTGCGATTGTCGGCAATCGGATTTTCATTTACTGTCACTTTTTCTTCACTCATCACAGGTCCAAAATTGTATGATATATGTATGACAAAATTGTGTAAAACACTCGCGTACACTTTGCTGCATAAAAAAGCGACAAACTCCGCTTGTATATCGCAAAATAAAACATTCGCTGCGGAAAATTCAAATTCCTAACCACTTCTGTACGAAATATTTCAGATGCCTCCATAACATCTGAGTCATAAAAAGCAGCTTTTATCAATCTGTTCTTTTCACTAAATGATAAAGGACACTTCTTTTGAGAAAAATTATATGTAAGCGCACATATAATGTCATCTATAAACTTCTTATAGACGTACCTGATAAATTCTGTATCGGTAATATTCCATTCCGAGATAAGTAACCTGTATTCATCAAATACACTCTTATATATTTCCACTCTTTCCGGGATATATCTTGCACGATTATTACCCTTATCAAATACATGGTATTCATAAAGAATATCCGGTATCAAGCGTATTGAAGAAGCCGTTCTATACACCCGGAGATTAAACGGCTCATCTTGCTGAATTGCTTCAGTACCGAATCGCAGATTATTATCAATCAAAAACTTTCTTCTATATACCTTATTCCACGCAAAACCATTGTTAAACCTTAATCCGGAAAACTCATTGACGTAATTATCACGGATCTCCTTATTTTTCAACAAAAGGTCTTTGAATGAGAAACTAAAGTCCGTATCGTACCGCTCGGAATGTTCTACGTATCCGAACATCAGTACATCAACATCTTCCTCGCAAAGCTTTTCATTGACAACTTTAGTTGCACCTAATGCTAAAAAATCATCTGCATCGTAAAACATTATGTAATCACCGGATGCAGCTTCAATCCCAGCATTACGTGCAGAGCCAAGTCCGCCGTTTTCCTTATGAATGACTCTGACCCTATAATCTTCTTCAGAAAATCTATCGCATAAAGTCGGAGTTTTACCATCGGTAGAACCGTCATCTACAATAATTATCTCTATATTCCTGAATATCTGGTTTGACAATAAAGCAAAAGCACTTGAGAGATACTTTGCAACATTGTAAGCACATAATATGACAGATAATTTTGGCATAAACATTAATTGCGGAGTTTATAAACTTTCTTTACAATATAAATAGCTTGATTTACAAAGCCTTTACTCAATAAAAACCAAAACAACTTGTATTTTATCGATAATTTGGAATCAGTTTTCCAATTAAGCGCAACCTTCATCAGAGGATTTTTGAAAAAACTATCAATTATATCCTCAGCATTTTCCTCGTGCAGGATTAACTGCATAAAACACATTGAAAACTCACCTGCTAACTTCTGCTCAAACATTTTTTCATCAATAGTCAGATGCTCGGCTTCCTTAAAATCGATCAATACTTTAAGTGACTCAAGTTTCTTGCTAATATCGTCAGAATTATATTTCGATGTACTTGAATCTATCCTGCGACAATAAACGTAAGGAACATCACTAATAACAGAAACATTGCGGATATAGCGTGAATATTCAAGATTAAAAAGCCAATCCTCGCCCTTGTTACGACCTTCCTCAAGCCTTATATTATGATCTCGAATTATATTAGCCTTGTAAAGTTTGGTACACATAGAGCCGAGACCGTCAACGTACTTATAAAACATACATTGATATTCCTGCTTTGATAAAACTTTTGACTGCAAAACTGCCGGTTGCTCAAATTTAGTGCGTGACTCATTAAAATTTTTAAAACCACACCAAACGACATCAGAATCACTCGCCGACATCTTATCATAAAGTAACTTCAAAAAATCAG
>JALEMF010000014.1 GCA_022768005.1 Bacteroidales bacterium
GGGTAAATATGGGTGGCGGACACTTAATGACACGCAAGGACTATGACGTAAATCATCTTATCAGCTTACTTCAAAGTTTCCACAATGAATATCCATGGATTAGAATAATCTTAGAGCCGGGCAGTGCCTTTATGTGGAGAACAGGCGATTTGGTTACAACGGTAATGGACATTATAGAGAATCAAGGCATTAAAACAGCTATTATTGATGCATCTTTTGCATGCCACATGCCGGACACATTAGAAATGCCATATATGCCGACTATAACAGAATCCGTAGAAGAAAGTAAAGAATTACCAACTTATCGACTTGGCGGCAATTCTTGCTTGAGTGGAGATTTCAAAGGAGATTGGAGTTTCCCTGTGCCACTAAAACAAGGCGACAGACTGACCTTTGAAGATATGAATCATTACACAACCGTAAAGACAAATATGTTCAATGGTATTCAACATCCTGACATAATCTATTACCGCAAAGATAATAGTGTGGAATTACTCCGTCATTTTACGTATGATGACTATAAAAACAGAATGGATTAACAACGTGTTATTTATATGAAATTTTCTATCATTGTACCTGTATATAATAGAGTTTCAGAAGTTGAAGACCTACTTCAAAGCCTTTCGGCACAAACTCTTAAAAATTTTGAACTCGTAATAGTTGAAGACGGTTCTACGGATAAGTGTGAAAACGTAGTCAAAGCATGTTCGGAATTTCCCGTAAAGTACATTTTCAAGGAAAATGAAGGTCGTTCCATTGCTCGAAATGTAGGAATGGAAAATGCGACAGGTGACTATTTTATTTTCTTTGATTCTGATTGCGTTATCCCGGAAAATTATTTCATGACACTTACGTCATGCCTTGAAAATAATTACGTTGACTGTTTTGGGGGCCCTGATGCAGCGCACGATTCTTTTACTTCCACGCAAAAAGCTATAAACTACACTATGACGTCTTTTTTGACCACCGGAGGGATTCGAGGAGGCAAAATTTCTCTTGAAAAATTTGTACCTCGCACATTCAACATGGGTTTTTCAAGAACTGTTTATAAGTCAGTGGGAGGGTTCAGAGAAATGTTTTCAGAGGACATAGATATGAGTATGAGAATACGAAATGCGGGTTTTTCTATAGCACTGTTTACTGATGCATTTGTATATCACAAAAGACGTGTTGACTTCAAAAAATTCTTGCGACAAGTATATGTATTCGGTATGTCGCGAGTGACATTAAAGCTTCTTTATCCCGGTTCACTTAAATTAGTGCATCTATTGCCGGCAGCATTTTTATTAGCATCGCTTCTAATGATTATCTTGGCGATATTTGTTACACCATATTTCATACTTCCGCTAATTGCGTACTTCGTCTTGGTATTTATATTCGGCATTATATCCACAAAATCTGTTATAATTGCACTTAAAGCGATACCATCAAGTGCAATTCAACTTTGGGGATACGGTGCAGGTTTTATTAATGCTTATACTCGAAAAATTATATTCCGACAAGGACGAAATATCCAGGAAGAAATTCTTCTACGTAAAGGGAAATAACGATGAAAGATAGTAATAGCACATATTCTCCACGAATTTGTGACCTTGCGTCGGAAGACAAACCGAGGGAAAAAGCGCAAAAGCTCGGCATTAATGCACTTACCAATGCCGAGTTGTTAGCACTTGTTTTCGGGAGTGGGCTGCATGGTAAATCCGTTATAGCAATGAGCCAGGAAATTCTTGCCACTATAGATAACAAACTCGATATTCTTGCTAAGATGACGATAAATGAGTTATCCACAAAATACTCCGGTATTGGTCCGGCAAAAGCTACATCTTTAGTTGCTTCTATTGAACTCGGTCGCAGATGTCAGAGAGCTCTTGAAAATAATGATACTAAAACGAAAATCAAAAGTTCCAAAGATGTGTATGACATTATGCGAAACAATTTGGAATATCTTTCCCACGAACAATTTTGGATTCTACATCTTTCAAGAGCAAATATTGTAACGTCAATGGATTGTATCAGCACCGGTGGCACTGCCTCGACAGTCGTTGATGTTAAGATGGTGATGAAAAGTGCTATTAATAAACTATCCTCGGCATTAATACTTGTTCATAACCACCCTTCCGGAAATATGACTCCAAGTACTGACGATATCGCACTTACCCAAAAGATTATTCAAGCTGCTAAATATATGGATATCCGAGTACTTGATCATATTATTATCGGCCAAGGTAAGTATTACTCTTTTGCTGACGAAGGAAATCTCTTTTAAACCGATATTATGTAGGGACTTTGAACTTTATAATTTAATACTTTGATACTACCTTAAATATTTAATCGTTTCCCGGCTCGTTTTAATTCTGAAATATTGCTGTCCGGTAAAACTTTTATCAGCAAATAAAATTAGGGCTGACACTTCCCACGAGGTATCAGCCCTTTTGGTTATATTTGTTTTTGATAAAATTAAACATAACATAACCATGAGCAAAGAGAGTCATTTTACCGGACAGCAATAGTATTAAATAGATGTAATTTGACTTTAAACAAGCAATCTAAAAGGGGCTGCACCAAATATGATACAGCCCCTTTTTCAGGTTTTATTTATCTGTTAATGATTAGTCTGTCTTAACTACGAGGTACGGAGATTGATTCCAGAATCGTTTTGCATCTTTGATTACAAGAACCTTTTGACCATTGATATCTTCAATTTCGTATGAATCTTTAGGTTGAGCAGTAAGAACATTTGCCTTCTTTGAGTAAAGATTGATTGAACGGAGCTCACGTTTGTCTGCTTTAATGAATGTGTCGCCACTGAATTCAGACGGATTAATCTTTGCACTGCGGAGGAAACCGCCCTTCTTCAAGATTCCTGCATCTTTGAGTTCTTTACTTGAACCTACGATATAGTAAACGGTGTTCATTTCATTTGTCAAGTCTTCATTTTTCTTTTCCACAGCTTCCTTTTGTTCCTTAACATCTGCCACTGTAGTGTTAAGAGAATCAACGGATTGAGTAAGAATGTCAATCTGAATATTAGCTTGAGCAAGTTGATCACGAAGTTGAACAATAGTCGTTTCCTGTTCAGCAATTTGAGCCTTCAAAGTCTGAATGGACTTTTTAAGAAGTGAATTATTATAACTTGAACTTGCAAGTTTCTTTTCTAATTCTTCAAGACGCTGACGGCGTTCTTGCAATGCTTGAGAGATAGCAAGCATATCACTCTTAATTTGACTTCTGCGAGATTCTGATTCTCCGTTAAGAGATGTAGTGTTCAGAATATTTTCCATACTCTTGATTTGCATCATACCTTCAGAAATGTCATTCATAAGGACAAGAAGGCTGTCTTGGTTTGCCAAAGCCACTTGCAATGAGTCACGTGTAGTAGGAATAGGATTACCGTCAGCATCTACTGCTTCAGAAGAAGAGTTGCATGACGTGAAAAACGCTGAAACAAAGATGGCTGCTACGAATGCCATAGATAGCCAATTTAATGATTTCGCTTTCATAATTGTGATATTTAGGATTGTTAATTATTATCTTTATATTTGTTTTTATGTACTTTTACTTCTTTTTGCTCCGGCTCTCCTGATACTATAATAACAATTTCGCCTCTGGGCTGGTTCACGGAAAAATAGTTTATAAGTTCTTTTAACGAACCGTTGTGTGTAGTATTATGCAATTTTGATATTTCACGAGATACGGATGCGGCTCTTTCTTCACCACAAAATTCCGCCAGTTGTTCTAATGTTTTCAGCAGTCTTACAGGAGATTCGTATATTATAAACGTACGCGTTTCTTTTGCCAATTCCTGCAATCTCGTTGCTCTGCCCTTTTTAACAGGCAGAAACCCTTCGAAACAAAATTTATCACATGGCAAACCGGAATTTACAAGCGCAGGGACAAATGCTGTCGGTCCGGGAAGTGTTTCCACTTCAATTCCGTTTTCACGGCAAGCTCTTGATAACATAAATCCCGGGTCTGAAATAGCTGGCGTACCCGCATCTGAGACAAGGGAAATAATTGCCCCGCCTTTAAGCTTCTCTACCACACTATCTACCGTCGAATGTTCGTTAAATTTATGGTGACTAATCATTGGAGTATTAATGCCGAAATGCTTCATAAGAACTGCACTCGTGCGAGTATCTTCTGCCAATATGAGTTCACACTTTTTCAGAGTATCTATTGCTCTCGGCGACATATCTTCAAGGTTACCAACGGGCGTTGGCACCAGATACAACTTTCCACTCATAATTTATCATGCATTGAAATGATGTTCGAGTATCTTCAAAAATCCCTTTACTTCATTATCTTCAGGATTCCAACCGTAATTATTCAGGAAGTAGTCCGCAGCCTGGTCGTAAGAATTCATTTGGGATATTAAATCCAAAGCTTCGTTGTACTGCGCTGCACTATTGCCGAATAATGCTTTTCTATAACGAAATTTGTCATTTATAGTAAAAGCTTTGTTTATATCCTTTGATACATGACGAGATAGTACTTCATCTACTTTAGGCTTTGCACTTACTGTTTCTTCAATTTTAGCTGTCTTTTCATTTCTCTCCGCGAAGGCAATATTATTTTCTCCGCCGGTTACCTTTTCTTGAACCGGTTGCTCAGCATTAGTGTTCGTTCCGGAAAATGAGTATGAATAGGCTGAATGGTTATCATTGACATCATCAATAACCTCTGTTTCTTCCTGGTGAATATCCACAACTACATCATCACTCTGCACCTCTTCTTGAATAACTATTTCATTTACATCATCAGCATCAGTTGGAAACGTATCATCAGAGTTTTCTTCAAGAACGGCATTATCTATATCCGTAGGATAAGCAGCGGTAACCGAGCTTAATACACTTTCATCTGTATCATCAGCAGATGGCACGGAAACCGAAGAGTCTGCCGCCTTAGGAATATTGTTTACAAAAATATCTTCAAGTTGATTATCCGTATAATTTTCCGTTTCACTTTCATCTGCCTCAACAAGTTTTAAAAGTCGATCAAGACCGTCATTAATCACGGAAAGAGTTTCTTCATATACAAGTGAGTTTTGCTCCAACATCAATATATTTCTTTGGAGTTCAACAATCTTATTAAATACGGATTTTTCCAATTCAGTCATAATAAATCCTTCAAAAAGTTTTCAACACGTTGCAAATATTTACAACCATATAACTATCAACGGAATATGCATATTTTACAGCTTTGAGTAATAAAACACATAATGATTTCGATTAATCATTTGCCGTTGACAATGCAAAGTTAAGGATATTATTTTTTACAGCAAAGATGTTTTTACAATTACGATGTAAAAACTTTCGAACTATTGGGGATTATTCTCCAAAAGTCCGCCGCAATCGCATATAGTCACTACTCGCAGCAATATTCGAGCAAGAAGTCTTGAATGGATTTATTAATTTCAGATACTTTGCACTTGAAATTATTTACCATAATAGCGACGGCATATTTTGGTTCGTCATCATCATTCAATATATAGCCGGCATAGCAGCGCACTCCACTCATGCTTCCGCTTTTCAATGCAGCTCTGCCTTCAAGTGGAGTCCCTTTAAACAAGCTACAGACAGTCCCGTCAACACCTGCTCTCGGAAATACATCTACAAAGTCTTCATTATCAGACATTGACGTGAGTACCTTGATAAAAAATTCGGGTGATACGGCATTGCCGCGCGAAAGTCCGCTGCCATCTCGGATTGTATAAAGGTCTGTAGGAATACCTTTTGAATCATATAAATCTTTTTCGGCTCTCAAAGCGTCATCAAGAGATAATCCGGGTGCAAGAAGTCTGAGAGTTGATTCTGCCATCATATTATCACTGCGATGCATCAAGTCCGTAATAATAGCCTTTAATGCAGGTGAGTAATACGATGCCAATGGAATTGAATCAGATTGAACTGTTTCAGTATCATAATTTTCTTCATCATTAACGAACTCTATTCCGGAGTCTGATATTGTTGATGTTAAGTCTGCAATAAATAAGTCGCTCGGGTATGGATTTGGAAGTTTTATGGTTGAATCATCTCTGAAGGATTGTATTCCTGTTATTTCGTTGTAAGAATTACCAAAACTTTGGATTAAGTATAGTTTTCCGTCAACTTCTGTTACAATATTTTCAAGGTTGATGTTTTGGGGAACGGCAGTCATCAAGTTAGGGTTGAGTCTGAATACATTATCCCTATAATTAAAAGGATACCACCCTGTACCGTATTCATAGTATCCATCTTCAATCTCCCAAGTACCAAGTTTGCCAACGTTTTGCTGGTCTCCATTATCAACAACTATATTGCCTGAAATTCTTTTTACACCAAGATCTTTAAGTGAAGATGTTATATCTTCAATAAAAGTTTGATTATCCGGAAAATGACGACTATACAATGTGGGATCTCCGGAACCTTTTATCACTATATCACCAAAAACAGTGCCTTTATCAATCTTGCCATCAATGTAGGCCGGTGTTTCGTACTGATAGTCTGCAGGATAAAGAGATAATGCCGCAGCAGAAGAAACGAGTTTCATGGTACTTGCAGGAGTAAGCGATAAATTGCCGTTGTAATTGTACACCTCGGATTTATTTTCCAAGTCATAAACTACAACACCTACGGATGCTACATTGTCGGAATAAAAAGATAGCGGATTTTCCGCTTTACATACAGCGTAACTGACTAATACGGCAACGCCAACCAATACTTTCTTAAACATATAGATAAATATGATGTGATTTCTCTGCGAAATTACGAATAAACTTTCAGATAAAACAAATTATTGGCAATTTTTTGTTATCTGAGATAAAATAAGTAAATTCGCACAAAATTTGAAAATTGATACAGTTAAATGGTAATAAAGACTCGTGACAGACTTATTGAAGTAGCTCGTAAGCTATTCCTTAACAAGGGAATAGAAAATACTACGATGATAGACATCGCAAATGCTTCCGATAATGGGCGTCGTACCGTTTATTCTTATTTCAAAAATAAAAGTGATATCTATAGTGCTGTTATTGAGCGAGAAAGCGAAAATCATGTTAAAGCCGTTAAAGAAATTGCAGCGGAAAATATATCTCCGTGCGACAAACTTGAAAAGTTTATCAACGAACGGTTCAACGCTCTCACTGAAGCCTCTAAGCAAAAAGAATCTATTCTGTCTTGGCTGACGCTTGACTTTTCGAAAAATGATAAGATTAAGAAAGCTGTTTATGCAAAAGAGGAAGATATTATTAAAAGTATCATTAATGAAGGCATTTCTTCAGGTGACTTTGATGAGTACCTTTCTACGTCAATTCCACATACCCTGCCGATAATGATACGCACTATATGGAATGAGAATAAAGATATTGCAGATGATGTCGCAGAGAAAAATAAACGAGCATTTATTTCATTTGTACTGAATGGATTACAAAAACATTAGATTATTTCTAAACATTTTAAAATAAATATAAAATGAAATTACTTGAAGGAAAAACAGCCCTTATTACAGGTGCTGCTCGCGGTATTGGTAAAGCCATCGCACTCAAATTTGCTTCTGAAGGCGCAAATATCGCTTTCACAGACCTCGTTATTGACGACAACGCTAAAGCTACAGAACAAGAAATTGCTGCTTTCGGCGTTAAGGCTAAAGGTTTTGCTTCAGATGCTTCTAATTTTGAAGCTACTAAAGCAGTTGTTGCTGAAATTCAAAAAGAATTCGGTAGAATTGACATATTGGTTAATAATGCCGGAATCACAAAGGACGGACTTCTTCTTCGTATGAGTGAAGAGCAATGGGATAGAGTTATCGGCATCAACCTCAAGAGTGCCTTTAATTTCACAAGAAACGTTGTTCCTGTAATGTTCAGCCAACGTTCAGGCAGCATCATCAATATGGCATCTGTAGTAGGTGTTCACGGAAATGCAGGTCAAGCGAACTATGCTGCTTCAAAGGCAGGTATGATTGCTCTTGCTAAGAGTGTCGCTCAAGAGATGGGTCCTCGCGGTATCCGTGCTAATGCTATTGCTCCCGGTTTTATTGAAACAGCTATGACTGCTGCACTTCCTGAAAAGATTCGTGAAGAATGGAAGATGAAGATTCCTGCTCGTCGTGGCGGTAAACCTGAAGATATTGCAGACGTTGCTACATTCCTTGCATCTGACCTTTCAAGCTATGTTACAGGTCAAGTAATACAAGTAGATGGTGGTATGAATATGTAATTCTCGCCGAGAACATACAAAAAAAGAGGATATACCAAATGCTTTATTTTGATATACCCTCTTTTTTGTATTGCAAGTAAAATCTTAGAAAAATTTCCAATAATACGCTACTAACAACATCTTTTTCGGCGAGCGGCCTTCCCCATGGGGAAGGGGGATAAGGTTGTTGCACTTCTTATTGGAATCTTTCCTCTTTTAAATTTCAACCTTAAATTCCGCCATTTAAAGAATTATTAAATAAATTTTGTATCTTTGTGACCTGAAAATTATTGGCGGATAATAAATGAAAAAAATATTATTTTTACACGGATTTTTTTCATCGGGACAATGCATTCAAGCCGAGACATTAAAGGAATGTCTGGAGGATTATGTTGAAATCATTTCTCCTGATTTACCTATACACCCGAAAGAAGCATTGGAATTTATTCATACTGTATGCGACAAGGAGATACCGGATATTATAGTGGGTAACAGTTGTGGCGCTTTTTATGCTCAAATCCTTGCGCCGATTGTTGGAACACCGGCTTTGTTAGGCAATCCGCATTTTAAGATGACATCTTTTCTTAAAGACCGTTTAGGAAGCCACCAATATAAATCTCCTCGTGAAAACGGGATTCAAGACTTTATCATTGACAACGATCTTATTGCCGAATTTGAAGAAATTGAAACTCACCAATTTGATTTTACAAGTCCTTTTTATAATGAAAAGGTTTGGGGAATTTTCGGAGAAAAAGATACGCTTGCACATTACGAAGATGTTTTTTTGAAACACTATAATCATTCTTATAAATTTCCCGGAGCTCATACTCCCACTGCTGAGGAAGTTGAAAAATATTACCTACCGATTATCTTTGATATTTTGGATAAATACCCCGTAAATAAATCAAGGTATTTTCGTCACTTCAAGGGTGGAAAGTACAAATTCATCAAGTCAGCGCACGATAGTGAAACTCTTGAAAGAGAAGTCGTTTATCAAGCACTGTACGGCGATTGCGGATATTGGGTAAGACCTGAAAAAATGTTTTTTGAAAAAATAACTCGTAACGGCATTACAATAAACCGTTTTACGGAAATAGATATAAATGAATAAAATAATGAAAGATAAAAAACAATACGCACTTGAAAATAAATTATGGATTGACGAAATTGGCAAAAGTGAAGATGTACTGAAGTTGGCTAATGGTGTCCTTTACAAGGTCATACAATCAGGTGACGGCTCCAAACACCCTACTCCGCAAAGTGTGATAACTGCTCACTACACCGGCAAGACCATTGACGGAAAGGTATTTGACAGCAGCAAAGGCGGTGCACCTCTTGCTAATCGTCTTTCAGAATTAATCGACGGTTGGATTATAGCACTTCAGAATATGACTATCGGAGATAAATGGGAAATATATATTCCTGCGGAAATGGGTTACGGCAAATATTCTCAACCCGGAATTCCAGCTTATTCCACTCTAATATTTGAAATAGAGCTTCTCGGTATTTTTTAATCATTACGTCTATGTACCAAACAGAATTTTCACTATCAGCGAAAAGACGCGGCTGTCACTTGATTACTAACGATATTTTAAGACATTTGCCACAGAATCTTCCACAGACAGGATTACTTAATCTTTTTGTCAAACACACTTCTTGCGCTCTTTCTATAAATGAAAATGCAGACCCCGACGTAAGAAGTGATATGGATAAAATTTTAAATCACATAGTTAAAGAAAATGAACCGTACTACGAGCATACACTTGAAGGACTTGATGATATGCCGGCACATGCTAAATGCTCCTTATTCGGAGTGTGTATCACTATCCCTATAACCGATGGCAGACTGAATCTCGGTACTTGGCAAGGTATTTACCTATGCGAGTTCCGTGACTACGGTGGTGATCGAAATATAGTTGCTACCATATACGATTAACAAATATTTCAATTCAATTATAGGCGTAATTGAAGATAAAATGCTAAATTTGCGTACAAATTGAAATAAACAAAACATTAATACACATAAAAATGCTAAAAAGAATACTATCTATCTCAGGAAAGCAAGGTCTTTTCCGCCTTGTCAATCAAGGTAAGAATATGCTTATAGTAGAATCTTTGCTTAACGGCAAAAGAACTCCGGCATACGCACACGATAAAATCATATCACTCGGTGATATCGCTATATACACTGTTGAAAACGATGTTCCATTAGCAGACGTTTTTGAAGCTGTTAAAGAAATAAACGAAGGCAAGCACGTTGATGTTAAAGCACTTGGTGACGACGAAGCCGTTCGCGCTTACTTCAAGGAAATTCTTCCTGACTTTGATGAAGAAAGAGTTTACACCACAGACATAAAGAAGGTGTTCAACTGGTACAACCAACTTTTAGATGCCGGCTTCACTACTTTCAAAGAAGAAACTGCTGAAAAACCTGCTGAAGATAAAGCTGAATAATTTTCAAACAAACTGAATACTAAAATCCTCGGTACGTAATCGAGGATTTTATAATTATTACTGTCCGCTAAATCATAAAATGGTTTAGCGGACAGTAATATATTCGTATTAGTAGTTTTAGGGACTACCGATAGTGAAAACGGCGCTGGAGACTTTGCCGGTCTTGCCATTGGCTTGTCACTTATTTTAGTACACCTTGTCTGCATACGCTACACCGACACTTCAGTTAATCCGGCACGAAGCATCGGTCCGGCACTCTTCGAAGGTGGTGAAGTACTAAGCCAGTTATGGATATTTATCGTAGGACAATTCATTGGAGCTGCTTTATCAGCTGCCATTTGGAAACTAATCGGAAGCGGTAAATAAATCGGTAACTAATACAAGTATAATCAAAAGCGAGGCACTTAACAGCGTCTCGCTTTTGATTTTTAGAATTTAAAACCTTGACTCTTAATAAAATCTGTGAAATACTTTGAGAATTCTTCATTTTGAGATTTGGGATACCTTACATCTGTAAAAACCTGCGCCAAATTCTCCTTATTATTTTCAGCAATAAACCGTTTACTATCCGTCCTACTCTCCTTTTCGCTATAGCAATCATTTATATCTTCCTGCGAATAGTCCTTATACTTTTCAGTATGTATGATAGAATCTATCGGCAATCGTCCTACGTACTCAGCCTCTCCGTCCGGATAGCCTACCGCCAAGGTCACAACAGGAATTACAAATTTAGGCAATTCAAGTTGCTTTGCTATCAAATGCGCATTATAAGTAGTAGTACCGAGATAGCAGCAGCCTAAACCATTTATCTCCGCTATAGTATTAAACTGCTGAGCAAAAATAGCAACATCAAGCATTGCCGAAATAAAAGATTGAAAATTATCAAATCCCGGCTCAGCATTACGTTGTTCACACCATTTTATAAATCTGTTAAAATCCGCACAAAAAGTCAACAATACAGGAGCAGATACAGATGCAGGCTGATTGAAATGAAATGCCGCCAATTTTTTCCTGTTTTCTAAATCTTTTGTCACAACCACACTATATAGTTGCATATTACCGGTAGTTGGCGCAAACGAAGCTTTTTCAAGCAAAGAACACAGTAATTCTTCTAAAATTTCTTTATCCGAGAAATTTCTTACGGTTTGTCTTTTTGTCCAATAATTTTCTATTTTCATAATGTAAAACATAAATAATTAAACATCATTTCAAAAGTAGTAAAATTCTATCAATTATCAAACACAATTCAAAAGGAAATTTCTTTTTGGAAAACTTTTTGAAAATTAAAAATTCTTAATCACCTAAATATCAACATTTTAATATCATAAAATGAGAAATTTTCATCAACTATATAAAATTATTGTTATTAAATTTGTTTATGTGTAAATTTATCTTTTACTTTGCATTGTCAAAATTTTCGTAAACATTTTCATCTAAAACTAACACATAAAAACTAACGCCATTAATTACTTTAAAACAACATGGAACCTAAAGTTTATAATTACGATGATGCATACAATGCTTCATTAAAATACTTTGGGGGTGATGAGCTTGCCGCAAGAGTTTGGGTTAGCAAGTACGCACTCAAAAATTCAAATGGAGATATTTTTGAACTTACTCCTGAAGATATGCACCACCGCATAGCTGCCGAAATTGCTCGAATTGAAAAAAAATATCCGAATCCGGTAAGTGAAGATGAAATTTTCTTCTACCTCAAAGACTTTAAATACATTGTTCCTCAAGGCAGCCCGATGTCAGGCATCGGCAACCATTACCAAGTAGGTTCACTTTCAAACTGCTTTGTAATTGGACTAGATGGAAATCCGGATTCTTACGGAGGTGTAATACGTATTGATGAAGAGCAAGTACAATTAATGAAACGACGCGGAGGTGTTGGACACGACCTTTCACATATTCGCCCAGCCGGTTCCCCTGTTAAAAACTCTGCGTTAACATCTACCGGACTTGTACCTTTCATGGAAAGATATTCAAACTCTACAAGAGAAGTTGCACAAGGAGGACGTCGTGGCGCATTAATGCTCACCGTCAGCATCAAGCACCCTGATTCCGAAGCATTTATTGATGCAAAATTAGACCAAGGAAAAATTACCGGCGCAAACGTATCTGTCCGCATTACAGATGAATTTATGAACGCTGCCATTAACAACGAGAAATTCACTCAGTGCTTCCCTATTGACTGCCAATCTCCTCTTGTCGCACATGAAATTGAAGCAAGCAAACTATGGACTAAAATAATTCACAATGCTTGGAAATCCGCAGAACCCGGTGTCTTGTTCTGGGACACTATAATCCGCGAATCTGTACCGGATTGTTATGCAGACCTCGGATTTAAGACCATTTCCACAAATCCTTGCGGTGAAATTCCATTGTGTCCGTACGACAGTTGCCGACTTCTTGCCATCAACTTATATTCGTACGTTGTAAATCCATTTACACCTGACGCATACTTTGACTTTGACTTATTTAAAGTTCACGTTGCCAAAGCACAACGAATAATGGACGATATTATAGACCTTGAAAAAGAAAAAATAGATACTATTATTCAAAAAATAGATTCCGACCCTGAACCCGAAGAAGTTAAATCCACGGAGCGTCATCTCTGGGAGAAAATAAGAACCAAAACCCTTAAAGGCAGAAGAACCGGCGTAGGCACAACTGCCGAAGGAGATATGCTTGCTGCATTAGGCTTTAAATACGGAACTCCGGAAGCAACGGACTTTTCAGTGAGTGTACATAAAGCTCTATGCTTGGCTGCATACAAATCATCTGTTGATATGGCTCAAGAGAGAGGCGCCTTTGAAATCTTTGATGCCGACAGAGAAAAAAATAATCCATTTATCAACCGTATCAAAGAAGCCGACCCGGAATTATACGACAAAATGAAAAAATACGGCAGACGAAACATTGCCTGCTTGACAATAGCACCTACCGGTACTACAAGCCTTATGACTCGTACCACATCAGGCATTGAACCCGTATTTTTACCTGCATATAAACGTCGCAGAAAGGTAAATCCAAGTGATGAAAATATAAGAATAGATTATGTTGATGAAAGCGGTGATGCTTTTGAAGAATACATCGTCTATCACCCTAAGTTCATTGAGTGGATGAAAATTAATAATATTCCACTTAAACACGACTACACTAACGATGAAATTGAAGCCCTGATTGCTAAATCGCCATACGCCGACGCTACATCAAACGACATTGATTGGCACGAAAAAGTGAGAATGCAAGGTAAAATTCAAAAGTGGGTTGACCACTCTATTTCCGTCACTATCAACTTGCCGTCTGACGTAACAGAAGAACTTGTAAAAGAACTCTACGAAGAAGCCTGGAAATGTGGCTGTAAAGGGTGTACTGTATATCGCGACGGTAGCCGTTCCGGTGTATTAGTCAGCATTTCAAAGAAAGAAGAGACTCCAACCATACAACCCCACGTCATAAAACGTCCTAATGAACTTGAAGCAGACGTGGTAAGATTCCAGAATAATAAAGAAAAATGGATTGCTTTTGTAGGCTTGATGAATGGTACTCCATACGAAATCTTCACAGGACTTGCTGATGATGACGATGGCATATTCTGCCCTAAATCCGTAAGTCACGGAAAGATTATAAAAGCTATTGGAGAAGACGGAGTAAAACGTTATGATTTCCAATTCGTTAACAAGCGCGGATACAAAACCACTATTGAAGGGCTTAGTTATAAATTCAATCCTGAATATTGGAACTATGCCAAATTAATTTCCGGTGTGCTAAGATACGGTATGCCTATTGACCAAGTATTAAAACTCGTTTCCGGACTTGAACTTGACAGCCAATCTATCAATACGTGGAAAATGGGCGTAGAAAGAGCATTGAAAAAATACTTGCCTAATGGCACTAAAGCAGCAGGGCAAACTTGTCCTAATTGTGGTCATGAAACTCTTATCTATCAGGAAGGTTGCTTGATTTGTACTTCTTGTGGGACTTCCAAGTGCGGCTAACAATATGACTATCATACTATAAATAATATAAAAGGGCTGGAAATCCATATAGGCTTCTCGCCCTTTTATTCTTTAACACACACAGCTTAACAATACATCAGATTAACATACATTAACTAATACATTACTAATATCTTAATAATTAAGTATATATTTGCAATACAAAACAATCCTATATTGAGAAAATGACAGACTTTAACGAACTTATAGAGAATATCATTCATCAATCCGGAGCCATTGACATCGCTGAAGCAGAATTCAAAAGAATGCTTGCAGATGATAACGATTTACGACACGAATACAAGGATTGGTGTGAAGATATGGGCTACTCTGAAAGAAGTGGCTTCAGTGATTATGCAGAAGAATATATCTCAAACTGCGAAGAAAAATGGGACTCTTTAACTGACTATGACCAATAACGAATCTCTTAGATTTCCTGCTGAATGGGAACATAGTGATGCCATCCTGATTTCATGGCCTCACGAAAATACAGATTGGCAATACATTCTTGAAAAAGTTACTAAATGCTACGTTGATATCGTCTGTGCGATTACTGAATTTATGCCGATGATTATTGTTACACCG